>NZ_JBRFPI010000054.1:5404-16526 GCF_053579595.1 Cellvibrio sp. | reverse complement strand
CCGCGAAATGTACCGCACCTTTAACTGCGGTGTAGGCATGGTGATTGCGGTTCCGGCGAGCGAGAAAGATAACGCTCTGGGCATCCTGCGCGCTGCCGGAGAAAATGCCTTTGTGATCGGCTCTATTGCCAAAGCGTCTGGCGACGAACACCAAGTTGAATTGCAAGGCCTTTAATACGCATGTCCACTCCTGATGTAATACCCTTGGCGGATGTAAAAACCTTGAAGGTTGTTGTTCTTATCTCCGGCAGCGGTAGCAACTTGCAAGCCTTGATCGATGGCGTCGCCACTGGCGACCTGCCCATAGAGATAGCTGCCGTTATCAGCAATCGCCCTGATGTTTTGGGTTTAACTCGCGCGACCAATGCGGGCATACCAACAGCGGTACTGGATCATAAAGTTTTTGCCAGCCGCGAAGCCTTTGATCAGGAACTGATGCGTACCATCGATGCCTACAATCCTGGATTGGTTGTACTTGCCGGTTTTATGCGCATCCTCACGGCCGAATTTACCCAACATTATCTGGGCAGAATGCTTAACATACATCCCTCGTTACTGCCTAAATTCCAGGGGCTGCACACCCATCAGCGCGCGATTGATGCCGGTGAAAGCCACCATGGTGTGACCGTACATTTTGTCACTGCAGAGCTGGATGGCGGCCCGTCAATAGTGCAAGCGGTGGTGCCGGTATTGGCGGGTGATGATGCAGGTTTGCTCGCAAAACGGGTGCAGCACCAGGAGCATGTGATTTATCCATTGGCAGTAAAATGGTTCGCGCAAGGCGATTTGAAAATGCGGGACGGCAAAGCTGAGTTAAAAGGTGAACTTTTGCCAGCTTGCGGTTATCAAATTGAGGCTAATGAGCCCTAAAAGGAATCTCCATGTTAAGCCTTCGCGTCAGCGTTTTTTTTATCTTTGCCCTATGTGCATCTTTGGCAAGCGCAGCAAATGCTCCCAAGACCTTTGACAATCAATACAAAGCCAAGCTCTACGGATTTAATATCACTGTCACTAACCGTTTAACCAAAACGGCAGACAATCAATACGACCTGTTATTCAAAGCCGAATCATTCATTGGCAGCATTACCGAACAGAGCAAAATGCAGTGGAATCCGGCGCAGCAAACCGTCAGCCCACTCCATTACAGTTATGCCCGGCGGGGTTTGAGCAAAGACCGTACGGCAGAATTATCGTTTGATTGGAAAAACAAAAGCGTCACCAACAATGTGCAAAAAACCAGTTGGCAAATGGATATCGCACAGAAAGTGCAAGACAAATTGAGCTACCAAATCCAGATGCAACAAGATCTGCTCAATGGTCAGAAAAATTTCACTTATCAAATCGCTGACGGCGGACGCCTGAAAGAATATAAGTTCATGACCGTCGGCGAAGAAATGCTGGACACGCCCTTGGGCAAAGTGAACACCATTAAAGTAAAACGCAGCCGTGAAAATGACGAACGCGTCACTTACGCCTGGCTCGCCAAAGATTGGAATTATCTGCTGGTGCGTTTACAGCAAGAAGAAAAAGGGGAAGCCTATACAATCTATATTCACAAGGCGACCCTGGATGGCAAAACCATCGAGAAATTTTAATCTTGTAACACTTAGACCGTATTAATTTGATTTATTTAAATCTATTCACCTAAACCTATTCACTCAAATCAAAAGGCTCTTTATGAATATCTCTGAAAATTGCGTTGCAAGCTTTCACTACACACTGACTGATGGCACCGGCAAAGTGCTCGATTCTTCCGAAGGCCACGAGCCACTGTCATACCTTCACGGTGCAGGCAACATTATTCCCGGCCTGGAAGATGCACTGGTCGGCAAAGTAGTTGGTGACAAACTGAATGTATCTGTAAATGCTGCAGAAGCTTACGGCCTGCGCGATGACAGCCTGGTACAAGAATTACCATCCAACATGTTCTCCGGTATCGACAACATCGAAGTCGGTATGGAATTCCACGCTGAAACTGAACAAGGCCTGCAGGTCGTTACTGTCACCAAAGTAGAAGGCGATCAAGTCACCATCGATGGCAACCACCCATTGGCCGGTGTTGACCTGACCTTTGATGTGGAAATTACCGAAGTACGCGCAGCGACCGAAGAAGAATTGAATCACGGCCACGCTCACGGTGCCGGTGGCCATCACCACCACTAATCGCTTGACGATAAACACAAAAAGGCTCCCCCTGTTTTTCAATTCAGAGGGAGCCTTTTTCATTACATAGCAATAACATTGTTGCTACGAATTATTTTAATTCCACTTTTTTCTCACCGCAGCGACTGCATTTATAGATAGTCACCAGCTTGCCCTGTTTTACATCAAATTGTTTTTCCTTTACTACTTCCCACTTATGAAAACCACTGCGGCATAAGGTTTTGCCTTTGTGTTTATCAAAAGGGCTTGGCTTTTTAAATTGGATCACATCACCCATAATCTAGCGCACTCGCTCATTAAACATAGGCAGCGGCAGCAGCACCAGAAGCCCAAGCCCACTGAAAATTAAAGCCACCCAAATACCCAGTTACATCAACAACCTCACCAATGAAAAACAAACCCGGCTGCGTTTTTGCCTCCATGGTTTTGGAGGAAAGATGATGGGTATCCACTCCGCCTATGGTAACCTCAGCTGTGCGATAACCTTCCGTTCCGGCAGGCATGATTTTCCATTCGTGGAATTGTGCTGCAATGAGCTGCAACTCCGCATGCGTATATTGATTGATTGGACGATTGCCATTCCACTGCACGCCCCAGTAATCACATAAACATTGGGCAATATTTTTGGTGAGCAATTCACCGACAATAGTGGTCAATAACACTTTGGGGCGCACCGTCTGTTGCTCAATTAAAAAATCGAACAAACTCAATTGCGGCAACAGATTTATTTCCAATTCTTTACCCGGCTGCCAATAGGACGATATCTGCAACATAGCGGGACCACTAAAGCCGCGATGGGTAAAGAGCATAGCTTCCGCAAAACTCACTTGGCCATTTGCAGTTTCACAACTCACACTGATATCGAGCGCATTACCAACGCAGGGCGAAAATACTGCGAGCTGCGCAGGTGAAAGCGTAAAAGGAACCAAACCTGCTGTGCGCGGCTTTAACGGCAAACCAAATTGTTCCGCCAATTCATAACCCGCACCTGTCGCCCCCATAGTGGGAATCGAAAGACCACCCGTCGCCACCACCAGAGATTCACAATAAATCGTACCCTGCGACGTCCTGACTTTATAGCGCATCGGCAAATGGCTTTCTGGCAAAGACGCAACCTGTTCAATATCGCAGAGTGTGTAAATATCTGCGCCCGCTTGTGCGCACTCATCAAGCAGCATCGACAAAATATCCTGCGCCTTATTATCGCAAAATAATTGACCGAGTTTTTTTTCGTGATAGGGAATGTGATGTTTTTGCACCAGCGCAATGAAATCCCACTGGGTGTAGCGCGCGAGCGCTGATTTGCAAAAGTGGGCGTTATCCGAGAGATAGTTTTTGGGCAGCACGTCCATATTGGTGAAGTTGCAGCGACCACCACCAGACATGAGAATTTTTTTACCGACTTTATTGGCATGATCAACAACGACCACCGCCCGGCCATGCGCACCCGCCATAGCAGCACACATTAAACCAGCCGCACCGGCACCAACAATTAATACCTGTGTTTGGGAAGGGAGAGCCATAACAATGAACACTGCAGAGCGGGTGCGCGGCACCAGCAGAAAATTACGTGCGCGGTATTAACTGCACGGTATTAGGTGCGCGGCAAAGTCACGCCGCGCTGTCCTTGGTATTTTCCACCGCGATCTTTGTACGAGGTCTCGCAAATCTCATCGGATTCAAAAAATAACATTTGCGCAACACCTTCATTGGCATAAATTTTTGCAGGCAGTGGTGTAGTGTTGGAGAACTCAAGAGTCACATGACCTTCCCACTCCGGCTCCAGCGGCGTCACGTTAACGATAATCCCGCAGCGCGCGTAAGTGGATTTCCCCAAACATACCGTCAAAATACTGCGCGGGATACGAAAGTATTCAACTGTACGGGCAAGTGCAAAAGAGTTGGGCGGAATAATGCACACATCGCTTTTGATATCGACAAAACTTTTTTCATCAAAGTTTTTAGGATCGACAACGGTGGAGTGGACATTGGTAAAAATTTTAAATTCATCCGCGCATCGAACATCGTAACCGTAGCTGGATGTACCGTAAGACACTATGCGCTGACCGGCGGCATCATAACGAATCTGACCTGGCTCAAAAGGTTCGATCATGCCGTGCTCTTCAGCCATACGGCGCATCCATTTATCGGATTTGATGCTCATAGTTGCTCCACTGCTAAATAGGTAAACGGCGCGCATCATAGCCTTTTTCAGGGTAGAAAAACACCAGCGCACAGGCTAGGAAGCATCACCAGGCAAACGATTGACAGGCGCATCCACCAATGTAAATGCCATAGACGAAGGTCGCTTTAACTGGGGTGATTCAGCCACCGCCAAGTGATTGATAATTGCACAATCACTTGTATCATCGCCCGCACACTCATTCGCCATATCGACCAGGGTATCGCGCATGGCATGGAGCGCAATCAACTGCTGATCAACCTGGATTATTTTTTCGCTCACCAGTGCTTTCACCTGGCCGCAACGGCGCTGTGGATTCGCATAGAGCGCCAATAGTTCGCGGCACTCATCAAGGCTAAACCCCACTGCCCTGGCACGCTGCAAAAAGCGCAACTGCGCCACATCCCCCAAGGTATAAATCCGGTAATCGTTCCCCTCTTGTCGCCTGGGCACTACTAAACCTATCTCCTCGTAATAACGGATGGTTTTATTGGGTAGGCCGCATGCCTGAGCCGCCTGGCTGATATTCATGATATGCCTCCTCGCAAGTTTTTATCTATTCCCACTACTTTAAACATTTCCCTAACTGTAATGTCAATCAAATATGGTCATTACAGCTATAACCACCCGTAACCCGTTACACTTTTCTTGCTACTTTTTGAAACAAAAATACAAATTTAAACGCCACTTTTATAGCAACCTTCTATATGATAGGTGAACCAATACACACTTTTGGTTTGATTATTTTTATATAAATCATTGGTTTATCAATGTTTCTTGACAAAATAATTTAATAAACCAGAATAACTGAACAAGATTTATCCTGATCCAACGACGGGTTTTACCTTAAAGGACGATTTATGGAATATCTCGATATCAACCATCCTGAATGGCAAAGAATGTGGGATGAGTTGGCCAGCTATCGCTTGAATGCCGGAGATCCCCTCTGCATCCATGAAGGGCACTGCTGGGAATATATGGGGTCCACCTTAGATCACCATCACTTGCGCCACGCATGCCATCCGCTGACCAATAAAGCGGAGTACATGTATATAGAGCGCGCCGGTGTTGCATTGCGTTGGGCATGATGCACGCATCACTATGAAAGACGCTCCCTACCCGCGACCATTTTCTGCACACTCACAATAATTTTTATACTAGTGTCACACTCCCCCTTTAAGCTGCAACCAGCTTTGAGAATTCCTACCACTTTTGCGTTAAAAGTATGCTAATGTGCTGCGTTTTTACGATGCGCACCGACTAACAATTCATCACAACTCATTACAATAACAACCTAATAGAATAACAATGAAACGCTTCGTCCTGTTTGTAGGTATTGGTGGCATATCCACCCTGATTCAGTTTTTATTGCTGATCTTGTTTGTCGAAAGCCGTTTATTGCCAGAGGTTGTTGCTTCTGCAGCGGGATATGTACTCTCGTCATTCTTTAACTACTGGGCGAACTACCACTACACATTCAAGAGCTCTAGCAGTCACGCGCAGACATTTCCCAAGTATGCGCTGGCAGTTGCTATCGGCTTATCAACCAATACCTTGTTGTTTGCCGCGTTTTTATGGTTGTTCAATAACTATCTCGCCCTGCCTTGGGTCGAGCATTATTTGGCTGCCCAATTTCTGGCTACGGGAATCACCGTGGTGTTGAATTTTGCGGTGCATAAATTCTGGATCTACAGGAATCATTAACATGACAACGTCTATTCCATCACTTGCGGTTGTTATTCCCTGTTACAACGAAGAAGAGATGTTGCCCAAAACCCTGGCAACCATGTTGAACCTGCGCGACTCAATGATCGCCAAAGGCAAAATTAACCAGGAATCCAAAATTTATTTGGTTGATGATGGCAGCAAAGATAAAACCTGGAAAATTCTCGCCGAAGAAGCAGCAAAAAATCCAGCGCTTGTTGCGGTAAAACTATCGCGCAACAAAGGCCATCAAAATGCGCTTTATGCGGGCCTGTGCACCACCACCGAAGATATTACGGTCAGTATCGATGCAGATCTGCAAGATGACCCGCAAAATATCGAAGCCATGGTGGATGAATATTTAAAAGGTAACGATGTCGTTTACGGTGTGCGCTCGGCGCGCCGCACTGATACCTTCTTCAAACGTTTTACTGCAGAAGGTTATTATCATTTGATGAAAAAAATGGGCGTCGATCTGGTGTTCAACCACGCCGATTTTCGTTTACTCTCGCGCCGAGCACTAGAATCACTAAAAGAATACGATGAGTCCAATTTGTTTCTGCGCGGCATAGTACGCGAAGTCGGTTACCCATCATCTGTAGTTGAGTATGAGCGTCAAGCGCGTGAAGCAGGTGAAAGCAAATATCCGCTGAAAAAAATGTTGTCGTTTGCATGGAAAGGTATTACTGCATTTTCCACTGCACCACTTCGGATGATCACCGTGCTAGGCCTGCTGTCAGGTTTTGCCTCTTTTAGCTTGATTGCCTGGGTTTTGGTAGTGCGTTTATTTACTGACAATGCCGCACCCGGTTGGGCGTCGGTACTCTTGCCCTTGCTATTTATCGGCAGTGTACAATTAATTTGCCTTGGAATTATTGGCGAGTACTTATCGAAAATTTATGAGGAAGTAAAAAGAAGGCCTAAGTTTCATATTAGCGACATTGTCGGACGGAAGGATCAATAAGCAAACGCCCATTTAGAAAAATCAGGTATGTATATAAAAATGAACGACACGACGACCACTGCTGCTGATGAACCAAGGGGATCCACAACAACTAGCGCCAGCGATCAGGAGCGCGCACCCACACAAAGCGCGATAACCTTTGTCGATATCGTGCCGTTGGATTTATGCGACAATCGCCGCGTTAATTCCCATCTATTACACAGCTATTTAATTCTGGCCATATTCGCTAATTTCACATTGCTCTTTCTCAAGGGCTACAGCCAGGATCTGGGTTATTGGCAAGATTGGGTGCGACAACTATCAACTACCGGTTACGATAGTTTTAATGGAAACTATCCTCCATTTTATATCCACTGGCTCTATCTTGTTGGGCAGATTTACAACACCACAGGTATACCACTTGAGCATAATGATTTATTAAAATTTCTTACCCAGCTACCTGTCGTGATATTCCATGGGTTATTGATTATTTTAATTCACAGCCAATTACGCCGATTCAACGCCACAAATCAATTCACTCATATTATTTTACTACTAACGGCAATCAACCCAGCCATATTAGTAAATGGCCCTATTTGGGGACAAGTTGATTTAATACCGGCCACTATGGTGTTCGGTGCATTTTTACTGGCCACCTACCGGCAATACACCTACCTTTCTGTTCCTGTTTTTGTGCTGGCATTGTTAACTAAATTTCAAATGATTGCTTTCGCACCAGTATTTGGATTTTTATTTTTCCGCAATATCGGCAAAAACCTGATAGGCGTTTTTATTGCTATCGCTGTGGGTGCACTGGTATTTATGCCATCGATCCTTGCCGGGCATTTTTTACAATCGGTTAACCAAGCGTACATTGATACTCTAGGCCAATATCCAATGACGACATTCAATGCCGCTAATATTTGGATTTTGCTAACCGGCAATGTGGCCCCCGATAACATCATTTTATTCGGTGTTGCGGCTGATTCAGCCTTGGCCAAAATATTTATCGCAAAGTATTTTGGGATGCTGTTATTTTCCTTGACCGCACTGGGTATTTTCCTCTACGGCATTCACTTTCTTATCAAGAATGACACCGTAACCGACGAGCGCCAACTATTATCACAAGCACTCTTTTCTGCAACCATTTGTGCACTGGCTTTTTTTGCGTTACTACCTGCCATGCATGAGCGTTATTTATTTCCCGCAGTCGTTATGGCGATCACTTTCAGCGCCATAGCACAACAAAAATTGGTTTATCTCTTAGCACTCAGCCTATTATGCAGCCTGAACATGTTGATCATTTTAGAAATCAACGGTTCAGATATCTGGCATGGCCTTGCCTGGAGCACTATGGTTCTGCTAGTTTTAGCCATTATTGATTTGGTTAGCTCTGGCAGGATCATCAGCTGGCTAACGACGCTACTGAAATTCGCGACCAAACTTCCCGCTATATCCATGTGGTGTTTTATTTTTGCCACATTAGGAATGGCAGGCTATTTTTTTGACCGCTACCAAATTCACACGCTCACACTCACCGGCAAACAAACTTTTCTGACTACTCTACCCCTTGTCTATGCCAAACAAGATCACGGCACTATGGCATTAAACCGCAGTTACGATGGCAACTATCTGTCGATAGCTAATCGCCGCTATGCACAAGGAATAGGTACACATGCTAGTTCTGAGATCCAATACCAGTTACCCCCAGATGCCGTCGACTTTAGTTTTATAGCTGCTTTGGATGATGAAGTCGGTACTGCTGATGTGCAATTTTCCGTATGGGGCGATGATAAGTTATTATGGGAATCTGCACCTATGTTAGGTTATGAGCGCGACATTCCCACTATTAATCTCGATGTTCGTGGCGTACAAAAACTAACACTGAAAGTGGCTCCATTGAAAGATGACAAATGGGATCATGCCAACTGGGTCAACACAGTAATATCTATTGCCCCAACAGCGCCCCCTGAAGAACAAATACCAACAATTCACTGACCCAATTTGATACTGGTGCACGCTTATGCGAGAGCGAATCCTAATAATCATTCCAGCCTACAATGAAGAAAAAAATATTCGCAAGGTTATTCAATCCTTGCACGGAGCCAACTCTGATTATGAGTGCCTTGTAATTAATGACGGTTCAAAAGATGACACCCAACGTGAAGCAGAGGCTAACGGGCTGGCAACCGTCATTCAATTGCCTTCTAATCTTGGAATCGGTGGTGCAGTACAGACAGGTTTTAAATATGCGCTCTATCAGAACTATGATTACGCAATCCAATTTGATGGCGATGGGCAGCACCTCGCCAGCGAGATACCTAAAATTTTATCGCCGCTCCAGTGCAACGATTACGATGTCTGCATAGGTTCACGCTTTATTGAAAAGACCATGGGTTTTCAATCCACCTTTATGCGCCGCATTGGTATTCGTATTTTTGAATGGATGAACATACTGCTTATCAATAAAAAAATTACCGATAGCACCTCCGGCTTTCGCGCCTACAACAAACAGGCTATTGCGTTTCTTGCAACTAATTATCCAACTGATTATCCCGAACCCGAAACTGTCATCTTATTAGGTAAAAACGATTTCCGTATCCGCGAGGTGTCTGTTGAAATGGTCGAGCGACAAGGCGGCAATTCATCTATTTCCGGCCTGAAATCAGCACACTATATGATCAAAGTAATTTTGGCCATGTTGATGACATCACAACGACAAAAAATTCGCAGGATCTCGTTATGATCGAGGATACATTGAAACTTCTACTGGACAATCGCATTCAGGTTTTTTCTATTATTGGTAGCCTGATGTTATTTCTATTTATCTTGCGTTTGGTAAAACGCAGGAAACTTAAGGAAGAATACTCACTACTGTGGTTAGGTTTTGGATTTGTTTTTATCGTCTTATCCATTTTCAAACCTATGCTGGAAATAGTTGCCAGTGCGGTTGGTATATTATATGCCCCGGCCGCTTTGCTATTGATGCTGGTTATTTCCGTCTTTTTTATATTGATTCAGTTTTCAATCGTTATTTCAAAGCTGGCGGAAGGTAACAAAAACTTGATTCAGGAAGTCGGCATACTCAAGGCAGAAATTAAAAAACTAAATTCATTGATTAAGGATAAAGAATAAAATGAAATCGCTGCTAGTACGCACTCTAAAATCAAAGACGCTTTACGTCTTGATTTTAGCTGTTGGCCTATTGATTCTTCTCATGCAAAGTATACAGCCCGTCTTCTCTAATTTTAGCCTGACTACACCCTCAGGAAATATAGAGACCATAGCTACCCCAGGCTTTATGCAGTCCAATGAAAGTGGAGTGTACCGCCTAACCGGCACACTCGCGATGGGCAAATACACCAGCACTTTATTACGCTTTATTCCTGACGACGAAATTTACACGTTAACAATCAATCAACACCCGATTGATCTAAGTATAATTCCAGCGCACGAACGCAAAGATTACAGCAAAGGGTTTACCTACGAACTTAAAGACTATTTACATCCGGGCGACAATCAAATTGAAATCCTTTATATGGATCAAGGCGGTCTGATGGGGATAGTTATCAGTGCAGAAAGTAATGGTCATATCACGCACCTTATCTATTTATTGTTTACCGCTGTAGCAATTTTGCTCGCGTTCAAAATCACCACCGCTTGCCGTTTATCTACACCGATCAAAGTACTTTTTATTGGTGCTTTATTAATTCGCCTGGTTTATTTTTCAGTTACCACCGCTGATATCCGAGAGCACGATCTGGGCGATCATATTGGCTACACTGAATACCTATCCCAACACTGGATGCCTCCACCCGTTGACTATGCAGTAGGCGGTGCATTTTTTCATCCGCCACTGTATTACTACACGGGCGCTATTGTTTATAAAGCAACCCAGCTATTGGAGCCCAGCAATAAAGTTATTCTTTTTCGTATACAGCAGGTATTAGTACTGATTTACTCGATGGGATTTGTATTGTTTGGTCTGATGATTTTGCAGGAGCTGCTGAACTTATATCGCAAATCACCTACACAACCGGAATACCCAAAACCGGTAATCATTCTAGAATCTACGGAATCTACGGAATCTACGGAATCTACGGAATCTACGGAATCTACGGAATCTACGG
>NZ_JBRFPI010000054.1:0-5304 GCF_053579595.1 Cellvibrio sp. | reverse complement strand
AATCTCAGCCTGGCTTATTTATGCGTTTGTGCAAGTCATTTAAAAATGACAGTGTACTTTGGGTAATTGGGGCACTTTTTGCATTTTGGCCGGTGGCGATTATCCACTCTGTACGGATTGGTAACGACCCACTACTTTACTTCCTGTTCACCGCAAGCCTCTACTATGTTATCCGCTGGTACCGGCACGACCAAAAGCGCGATTTAATGATCGCAAGTCTGGTGGGGGCCGCAGCTATTTTGACCAAAGCCAACGGTGAAATTTTGGTGGCTGTACTCGGAGTTATTGGCCTTTATAAGATGATATCCACCAAACAGTGGGCGACTTATTTTAAAATGGCCATTGCCCCCTGCTTCATCATGTTACTCGCTGTTGCAATCACCGTTGGTCCAGGGTTAATTTTGAAAATGCAGGGAAAGCGCGACAAGTTGTACATCGACAATATCGATGGCCTCTCGCAAGCCAACCTGGTGGGCAATACCGCAGCAAATTATTTCTGGTTTGATGCGAAGATTTTCATTACTGAACCTTTCACTGACCCCTACGATGATCGCATGGGGCGTCAGTTTTTCTGGAATTATCTGGGTAAAACCGGATTATTTGGCGAGTTTAAATATCCCGCGCTGTTAAATGTGAATACAGCAGTTATCTGCAGCTTTCTCGCGGTTTTGATGTTTATTTATCTGTTGTTCGGCCTCTATCGTATGGCCAAAGAAGACTTCAAGCGGATGGCGCCAGTGCTGCTGTCGGGATTTTTCCTCTGGGCTGGCGTGACCTATATGCGCATGACATTTCCAGCAAATATCGATTTTAGATACATAGTGCCAATTATCCTCACCTTTTGTGCACTCTATGGCGTCAGTATTTTGCGCTTTCAACAACAGGGTTCCATCCGCTTGGCCAATATAGGGTTGACGATGTCAGCTTTATTTTCACTCTCAGCGCTGATATTTATTTGGGGAATTTACCTTAACAGTTAATATAGGCGCCCTTGGTGGGAGGCCTTTCGATTACGCTCGGAGTATTCAGCGTGTTAGCAGTACAATTTATCAGGTTTTTAGTCGTGGGGGTTGTAAATACCCTGTTTGGCTATTCCATATATGCCCTGCTCATTTACTTGGGCCTGAGCTATATCTACGCCCTATTGTTCGCCACCATCCTGGGAGTACTGTTTAACTTTCACACAATTGGCAGATTGGTATTTCAATCAAGAGACAAACGTCTGATTGGCAAATTTTTTGCTGTTTATGCAATAACCTTTTGCCTAAACCTGCTATTTATCAATTTGATGATCAAGTTCGAACTCAGTGCTTATCTTGCCGGTGCATTCGCACTGGTTCCCACAACAATCCTTTCATTTTTGCTTAATAAATTTTTTGTGTTTAAAGGAAAACAACATGAAACTCATTAGTGTGGTTACCCCCTGTTACAATGAAGAAGACAATGTACAGGAGTGCGTGAAGCTCATTCAAGGCGTGTTCGCACACTATGATAATTACACTTACGAACATATTTTTATCGATAATGCTTCTACGGATAAGACACTGGATATTTTGCGTGATATCGCCAGTACCGATAAACATGTCAAAGTCATCGCCAACAGCAGAAATTTTGGCCATATTCGCTCTCCCTATCACGGTCTTCTGCAAGCCCACGGCGATGCCGTGATTTTGTTTGTTGCCGACTTGCAGGACCCTGCGAGTTTGATACCCGAGTTCATTAAAAAATGGGAGGAAGGGTTTCAAACCGTTGTCGGTACCAAACGATCAAGCGAAGAATCATCAGTGATGTTTTCCATTCGTAAACTCTATTACAAAACAGTAAACCGACTTTCCAATATTGACCTAATCGATAATTTCACGGGATTTGGCCTGTACGATAAAGAAGTGATTGATCACCTGCGCAGCATTAATGACCCCTACCCTTACTTCCGTGGATTGATTGCCGAAATAGGCTTGCGCATTCATCAAATTCCTTACGATCAACCTGTTCGTGTTCGCGGCATAACCAAAAATAATTTCTTCACCTTGTACGATATTGGCATGCTGGGAATAATTTCTCATTCTCAAGTACCATTGCGAATTGCGACCATGGCAGGATTTCTACTCTCTTTTATCAGTATTTTTATTGCAGCCATCTATTTCTTATTGAAACTGATTTTTTGGAATTCATTTAGTTTGGGCATGGCACCTGTGGTAATAGGTATTTTCTTTTTTGCCTCGGTTCAATTATTTTTTGTAGGTGTCTTGGGTGAATACCTTGGATCTATTCATATCTATAGTAAAAGAAGACCTTTGGTGATTGAAAAGGAGCGGATTAATTTTTAGTCCTGATCAATAAGCTTGTGTAGTATTAGTATCAGATATACTTGGGAATTAAGACAATGGCAGTAGTTACTCTCTCTAACCACAAACAATTTTCAGCAACTGCCGAAATAAGTTTGCTTGATGCTGCAAAAAATCAAGGGTTAGTGCTTGAACATAGTTGTCGCACCGGCCGCTGTGGCGCGTGCAAGGCACAAGTGATAAAGGGCGAAACACAAATTTTAAAAGCTGAGGAAAGCCTCGACGATAGCGAGATTAATGCCAGCTTTATTTTAACCTGCTGCCGCACTGCAGTGAATGATATCGAATTGGATATAGAAGACCTGGGGCTGCTTGCCAGTATAAAAACCCAAACACTACCCTGCAAAATTGATCAACTCAATTTGCTCGCACCCGATGTCATACAAATATTTCTGCGCCTGCCACCAACCAATCAGTTCAATTATTTACCAGGCCAATATATTGATGTGATTGCCAAGAGCGGTGTGCGACGCAGTTACTCTATCGCCAACGCCTTGCGTAGCGACAGTAAACTGGAATTACACGTACGTGCGGTAACCAATGGCCAGATGAGTCAATACTGGTTTAACGAAGCTAAAACCAATGATTTATTGCGTTTGGAGGGCCCTCATGGCACATTTTGTTTTCATCCTAAAGCAGAAAAAAGTATCATCTTTCTAGCCACTGGAACGGGTATAGCACCCATTAAAAGCATTCTGGAAGAATTCTCCAACAACGCTGAATTGGTGCAGGAAAAAAATATATATGTTTATTGGGGCGGTAGACATCTGGCAGACCTTTATTGGCAACCCGACTTTACCAACCTTGATATTATTTTTCGCCCAACCCTCAGCCGCGCACAAAGCGATTGGGAAGGTAGGCGGGGTTATGTGCAAGACGCCGTCATTACCGATGATATAGAACTAAATGATTCCGTTGTTTATGCCTGTGGCTCCGACACTATGATCCACGCCGCAAAAAGACTGCTCGTCGCCCAAGGGCTAAAAGCCAACAATTTTTATTCTGACGCTTTCGTCAGTTCATAAGTACATATTAAGGGGAGAGGATTAATGAAAGCCGTTATTCTGGCTGGTGGCTTAGGCACCCGATTAAGTGAAGAGACCGTCACCCGCCCAAAACCTATGGTAGAAATAGGTGGCAAACCTATTCTCTGGCACATTATGAAAATGTACTCAGCACACGGTATTAATGATTTTATTATTTGCTGCGGCTACAAGGGTTATGTCATAAAAGAATATTTCGCCAATTATTTTCTGCACATGTCAGATATTACGTTTGATATGAGCGAAAACAAAATGCACGTTCATCACCAACGGGCTGAACCCTGGAAAATCACCTTGATCGATACCGGTGACAACTCCATGACCGGTGGTCGATTGAAAAGAGTCTACGATCACATCAAAGATGAATCTGCATTTTGTTTTACTTATGGCGACGGTGTTAGCGACATCAATATATCCAAAACCATTGATTTCCATTTAACCCATGGCAAACTCGCCACCCTTTCCGCGACTTTTCCTCCAGGTCGCTTCGGTGCATTGGATATAGAAAATAATTGTGTAAAAAGCTTTAAAGAAAAGCCCAAAGGCGACGGAGCTATGATCAATGGCGGGTTTTTTGTATTGTCCCCCAAAGTGGTTGGTCTGATCGAAAACGATCAGACCATATGGGAACAACATCCGTTAATGAAATTAGCTGAAGACGGTGAATTAATGGCTTATAAACACGAAGGTTTTTGGCAGCCAATGGATACTCTGCGGGATAAGACTTACCTTGAAGAATTGTGGGCAAGCGGTAAAGCGCCCTGGAAAAATTGGGAGTAATTGTGAAAGCTCAGGTTGATGCAGACTTTTGGCAAGGTAAGCGCGTATTTTTAACAGGACATACAGGCTTTAAAGGTAGTTGGCTCAGCTTATGGCTCGCGCACATGGGGGCGGTTGTTAAAGGTTATGCACTTGCACCACCGACGACACCCGCGCTCTTTGAAGTTGCAGAAGTTGCAAAGGTAATGGAATCCGATATAGGTGATATCCGCGACCTAGATCGCCTCACCAGAAGCATGACGGAATTTAATCCGGATATTGTTATTCACATGGCGGCGCAAGCACTGGTGCGTTTGTCTTATAGCGAGCCATTGGCCACCTATTCCACCAATGTAATGGGTACCTTGCATGTATTGGAAGCTGCGCGCCTGTGTCCATCATTGCGTGCGATTGTGAATGTCACTACCGATAAGTGTTATGAAAATCGCGAGTGGGAATGGGGCTATCGCGAACACGAAGCGATGGGTGGTCACGACCCCTATAGCAATAGTAAAGGCTGCGCTGAATTAATTACGTCAGCTTATCGCAATTCTTTTTTTAATAAACCTGACAGTCCTGCGCTAGGTTCTGCGCGTGCGGGGAATGTTATTGGCGGTGGTGATTGGGCCACAGATCGCTTGATTCCCGATATCCTGCGCGCATTTGAAAAAGCAGAACCGGTAGTGATTCGCAATCCACAGGCAACGCGCCCATGGCAACACGTACTGGAGCCCCTGAGTGGTTATCTGGTGTTGGCACAAGCCCTCTGTCAACAAGGGCAGCAACATGCAGAGGGTTGGAATTTCGGCCCACGGGATGAAGACGTTGAACCGGTTGAGTGGATTCTCGACCAAATGGTACGCAGTTGGGGCAATGGTGCCAGCTGGCAATTGGATGCGGGCGACCACCCTCATGAAGCAAAATATCTCAAACTGGATATTTCCAAAGCTCGCACCCATTTACATTGGTCACCCAGCTGGCGCCTGCACCAAACACTCGACAAAATTATTGCCTGGCAGCGCGCATGGCTTGCTAATCAAGACATGCATACCTACAGCATTAACGAGATCAAACAATAGATGGCCGCTATGCGTGCCGATTAATTTTTATCGGTTTAAATATTGAAAAGGCAACACAATGACTCCTGAAATTCTTCG
>NZ_JBRFPI010000053.1:13869-16651 GCF_053579595.1 Cellvibrio sp. | reverse complement strand
ATTCAAGGCCTTGGCGTTGCAGGCCCTTATGTTTCTGCGATCTCCATTGTGCGCGACAAATATGCGGGCAACGAAATGGCGCGCATCATGTCGCTGGTGATGATGATTTTTATTATGGTGCCTGCACTCGCCCCCAGCATTGGCCAGGCAGTATTGTTGGTAAGCTCGTGGCGTTACATCTTTGTACTTTATATTGTTTATGCGTTGATTATCGGCATATGGATTTTTATACGGTTAGAAGAGACGCTCCCCAAAGAATATCGAATACCCTTTAGCACACGCGGATTTATAGATGGTTTCAAAGAAGTTATCAGCAATTACACCACTATGTGTTACACCCTGTGCATGGGTTTATTTTTTGGTAGCTTTCTCGGTTACCTCAATTCATCGCAACAAATTTTCCAGGATTTATTTCAAACTGGAAAACTATTTACTATCTACTTTGGTGTACTGGCGTTAGTGTTTGGTGTTGCATCACTGGTTAATTCACGCTTTGTGGAAAAGTGGGGAATGGATTATTTATGCAACCACGCCGTTTGGGGAATTATTCTTAGCTCGGCTATTTTTCTTGTTGTACTGATGTTACTGCCCGCCAACCTCTGGCTCTTTATGATTTATGCATCGGTGTTATTTTTTTGTTTTGGCTTGGTCTTCGGCAATGTCAACGCCATGGCGATGGAACCCATGGGGCATGTGGCCGGCATCGCATCAGCCATTATCGGCGCGACATCATCAATTATGTCCATGCTAATCGGCACTGCGATTGGCCAGATGTATAACGGCACTCTCGTGCCAGTTACCAGCGGTTTTTTAATTCTGGGCACCTTGGCATTGGTGATTTTACAACTCGCACGCAATAAAAAAACGCTCCTCGCCGAGCCCGCTGGTGAGTAACCTGATGAACACACGCCTTTTTGCATATGCAGAAAGGTGCACATTCAGCGTCACAACCAAACAAAAAGTCACTGGCATATTATTCACCAACTGCGTACCATGCGCGCCGACACCCTTAAGGTCAGTGTCGCCCTCCTCTGTTGCCAAACACCCCAGTGTGTTTGCCACATCTCAGCTCGCCAGACCTTGCCCGCCACGCGGGAGGCCGAGCAACAGGAAAATCTTATGTCATTTGAAACTCTCGGTCTTCGGGCCGATATTCTGCGTGCTATTGCCGATAAGGGCTACAGCACCCCTACTCCTATTCAATTACAAGCTATTCCCGCCGTATTAAAAGGCGGCGATATCCTTGCCGGAGCCCAAACTGGAACCGGTAAGACTGCAGGCTTTACCCTGCCTTTACTTGAAAAACTGAGCCAGACTCCGGTAAACCAGACCGGTGGACGCCGCCCGGTGCGCGCCTTGATTTTAACGCCCACTCGCGAGCTTGCTGCGCAAGTCTATGAAAGCGTACGGGACTATGGCAAACACCTGCCATTGCGTTCTACCGTTGTATTCGGCGGTGTCAGTATCAATCCACAGATGATGAAGCTGCGCGGTGGTGTAGACATCCTGGTAGCCACTCCCGGCCGTTTGCTCGACCTGGTTAACCAAAATGCGGTGAGCCTGCGTCAAGTTGAAGTGCTGGTTCTGGATGAAGCCGACCGCATGTTGGACATGGGCTTTATTCATGACATCAAAAAAGTATTGGCACTGCTACCCAAGCAACGCCAAAACCTGCTGTTCTCAGCAACCTTTTCCGATGAAATCAAAGCACTCGCCGACAAATTATTGAATCAACCAACTCTGATTGAAGTTGCGCGCCGCAATACCGCTTCCGAGCGCGTAACCCAATGCGTGCACCCGGTTGATCGCAATCGCAAGCGCGAGCTTTTATCGCACTTGATTAACCAAGGCGATTGGCAACAAGTGTTGATTTTTACCCGTACCAAACATGGCGCGAATAAATTAACTGAACAGTTGCAAGATGATGGTATCAGTGCTGCCGCAATTCACGGCAATAAAAGCCAGGGCGCACGTACTAAAGCCTTGGAAGATTTTAAACGCGGTGCAATTCGCGCATTGGTTGCAACGGATATTGCTGCGCGTGGAATTGATATCGACCAATTGCCTCACGTTGTCAATTATGAATTGCCCAACGTTCCGGAAGATTACGTGCATCGGATTGGCCGTACCGGTCGCGCTGATGCTGAAGGTATTGCGGTCTCGTTAGTCTGTGTAGATGAAATTAAATTCTTACGCGATATCGAAAAACTGATCAAGCGCGACATTGATAAAGAAGTCATTGCCGGTTACGAACCAGACCCCAATGTTAAACCTGAACCCATTGTATTGGGCCGCCGTATGACAATTGGTGCAGGTGCAGGCAAAAATGGCGGCGGTAGATCAGCCGCGAAAAAAACCGTACTTGGACAAAAACCCAAAAACGGCAATGGCGGCAAACCACAACAGAAAGATGGGGCACAGCGTAAACCACAAGGCCAAGGTGGTGCAAAACCACAAGGCGCTAATGGCAATCGCAATGCCGCAGGAAAGCCGCAACAGGCACGTCGCCCTCAGGCTGCAAACTAATCATCATTTAGTCGCGCACCTGAAATAAAAAATCCCCGTGATTGCCCATCATGGGGATTTTTTTATGCAATAAATTAACGACTAATAATTAACGCTGCATTTCATACTTACGCATTTTTTCCACTAAGGTAGTACGCCGCACACAAAGCTTATCAGCAGCGCGCGCAACAACACCGCCGCAGTCATTAAGCGCCTGCTGAATTAAACTCATTTCCAGATTGGTAATGTACTCACGCAAATCAATACCCTGCTCAGG
>NZ_JBRFPI010000053.1:7389-13859 GCF_053579595.1 Cellvibrio sp. | reverse complement strand
TCTACATAAGTGGTGTTGCGGGATGAGGCAACAGCATTGGTTTTTATTGGGGCATGCACAAAATCTTGGTCTGTAAGATGAACATGGCGATACTTTCCGGGCAAGTCCTGTACACCGATAACACCGAAGGGATGCATGATCGCCATGCGCTCAACCAGATTGGCGAGTTCGCGTACGTTGCCACTCCATTCATGCTGGCAGAGTGACATTATCGCTGCAGAATTAAAACGAATGGAACCGCGCTGCTCACTCTCCATCCGCGACACCAACTCATTCATTAACAGCGGGATATCTTCAGAGCGCTCTTTTAAAGATGGTAATTCAATGGGGAATACATTCAGGCGATAAAATAAATCTTCACGAAACGTATTTTCAATAATCATCTGTTCAAGGTTGCGATGGGTCGCTGCAATAATTCGCACATCCACTGGCTGGGTTTTATTGCTACCTACACGCTCAAAACAGCGCTCCTGCAATACACGCAAAATTTTAACTTGCATATTGAGCGGCATATCGCCGATTTCATCCAGAAATAAGGTGCCGCCTTCAGCCATTTCAAACCGACCGGCGCGCGAGTTAATTGCTCCGGTAAAAGCGCCTTTTTCGTGGCCAAACAATTCGCTTTCCAATAATTCCGCCGGAATCGCACCGCAATTAACCGGAACAAAAGGTTTATCCCGGCGCGGGGAGTTGTAGTGCAAATTGCGCGCAACCACCTCTTTCCCCGTACCTGACTCGCCCGTAATCAGTACCGATACATCTTTATCGGCCACCTGCGCCATCATCTCGCGCACGTTTTGAATTTCACGGCTGGTTCCCACCAGACTGCGAAATAAATGTACCGGGCGACGCTGGGGCTGACGTTTACTGGTTGACTGCGCTTCACGGTACAACTGGGCACGATGCAGTGTATCAACCAGCTTATTATAAGTAGGCGGCAGCGAGAGGGTCGCGATGATCATAAAGCGGTAGAGGTCATCCAACCCTTCATCTGCATTTTGATTTTCATCGCCAATTAATACGATGGCCAACTCATCATTCCAGGAGCGGATTTCTTTCAGGAGTTGCGCGAGGGATTGATTGCTGTCGCGATAGTCACCTATCAAAATGGCAACATAATCCTCCCCATTGTTTTCTTCAGCGACTGTCGCTTGCCATGTATCACTGGCTGCAGTGAGTGTGGTTTCACTGAGAAAATCCAGCAGGATTTTTAAATCGTGTCTGCGTGACTGATTGTCGTCTATAACAAGAACTTTATTGTTGCGCCACATACCCCAAGACCTTTTTTCATTTCATGCCAAAATCTTGAATACGGGAAAAAACTCATTCAAGACGGCGAGACGGCTTATTGGAGTAAGTAATAGACGAGGCAGTGGTCTTAGTCAAATTTATGGCGGAATGTTTTTGGCGTTTTAACAACATTCACACAAGTAGAATAAATATTCGCCAAAAATATGCCTTATCTTCACACTTTATCTAAATACAATTTCATCGAGGGCTTATGAAAATATCGATTAGAAATTACACAAAGTATTTTTATGATTGACTGTTTTATGGCTGGGTAGATGAAACCTGCGGTGCAATTTCATCCCATCCGGATTTAATGGTTTTCAGCAATTGAATAGCTTCATTTACTTTTTCAACATCATTTTGCACTGAAGCTTCCAATAACTTCAGATTGATATATTCATAGAGTTGATCAAGACGCTCGGACAACTCCCCTGCACTCATATCCAGCGAGCTGCGCAAACCACCAACAATACTGATAGCTTTGCCCAACAGCTCTCCTTTGGCTGCCGGATCACCACGCTCGATAGCTCCCTGCGCAGCCGCCAGACGCGCCAATGCACCCTCAAACAACAATTGAATTAAACGATGTGGTGAAGCATTGCTGATTTCAGATTCAATACCCAATTGACGGTATTGCTTCAGTGCTTCTTGCGGATTGTAGGTTGACACAGACTATCCCCTGCTAGCAGTTATGTTCCCTAAGGCTAGCAGGGCTAAGACGTTTTTGCGAGTTTTGCTATAAGAGAGTTGTTTTAAAAACCTAATGAACTAGTATTCGTTAACACTTTTTATCACAACCGCATGCACTATTGAACAGAACACACGTCTCAAGTCGCATGCAGCAGGGTCACCTCGCGCTGACATTGCGCTATCAGTCCTGCGTAGACGCCCTTTAATTCACCCAAGGCACATACCAAAGTAGATCTGTCATCGCGATTGGCAGCAATGACTTTATCAATCAATACCACGCAGATGCGATCCAGATGCCGCACCCTATCCCAATCCTCAACTTGTAGCGCTTTGGTTAATTCCTGCTGTAGGTTGCGCATCGCCATAATACCAGCCTGACCACGATAGTCAGGCGCTGACACCAACTGAATCGCCATAACAAACTCCTCGTTACACTTGACTGCCAATCGCATCCCAGGCGGTTTTTATCTCACCCAGCAAACGACCACATTCATCAAGGTACTCTGCGTTGTTTTCGTAATTAGCCTGACTCAAGCGACGAATAATGTAGTCATATAAACCATCGAGGTTGGCAGCCAACGCTCCACCCTCTTTGTCATTCAAACTTCCCTGCAATCCTCCAACAATAGCTACCGCTTTACCAATCAGCTCACCCTTACGTGCAACCTGATTTTGCGCCATAGCACCTTTAGCTTGAGCTATACGTTCAAGCGCTCCTTCAAATAACATTTGAATCAATCGGTGCGGTGATGCAGTTTCAATACCGGAATGTACTTTAACGCTGGAATAATTTTGCACGGCAGAATAGGAATTCATAAATCACCACGGAGTGTTTGAATTTTGTTTTGCTATTATCGGATCTGAGAGAACAATCCCCGACCCTTAAGCTAACGGCAGAATCCCTGAAACCTTTAACCAGAAACTGACAATAATGCAAAAAACTATTCTTATAACCGGCGCATCAACTGGCATAGGTTTTTACGTTGCACATGAGCTAAAAAAAACAGAATATCGCGTTATCGCCTCATGTCGTTCAGCATCGGATGTAGCGCGCTTGCAGCAGGAGGGTTTGGAGTGCGTACAACTTGACCTTGCGGATTCAGCATCGATTCACAGCGGATTTGCGCAGGCAATGGCGCTTTCCGGAAACGCGCTTTATGGCTTATTTAATAATGGCGCTTATGGCCAACCTGGAGCAGTAGAGGATTTATCGATTAACGCGCTGCGCCAGCAATTCAATACCAATTTTTTTGGTTGGTGTGAACTGACCAATTTAGCCCTGCCCATTATGCTCAAGCAGGGCTATGGACGAATTATCCAAAACTCTTCCGTACTGGGTATTGCGGCCATGCCTTTGCGCGGTGCCTACAACGCCAGCAAGTATGCGCTTGAAGGGATTAGCGATACGCTACGGCTTGAGCTCGAAGGGACCGGCGTCTATGTCAGCTTGATTGAACCCGGCCCGATTGAAAGCCAATTCAGAAAAAATGCGTTGACCGCACTGCGCGACCATATCGATATTGAAAAGAGCCGTCACCTCGCGACCTATCGCAGCGCGATCGCGAGGCTTGAAAAAACTGAAACAACAACACCCTTTACACTCGGCCCCGACGCCGTATATCAACGTGTCATTCACGCGCTGGAAGCCAAGCAGCCGCAGGCCCGTTATTACGTCACCTTTCCCACCTATCTGGTGGGTTTTATGAAACGCATTTTACCTGCTCGCTGGCTCGATAAATTACTGCGTAAACTCGGGAGTTAATTCATTTCTCATTCAGTTGCAGCGACTAGAGTTAATAAAATCACAGGCAGGAGAAAACCATGAACAAATATGTTATCGCCCTATTATGCACAGCCATTTGCGCAAGCTTTTCCAATATGAGCGTTGCTGAGTCCTTGCGCTGTAAAACCAAACTTGCGCAAGTGGGTGATACCAAGGCAGAAGTGCTCGATAAATGTGGTGATCCGGTAATGACCGACAATTTTTGTCAACCCGTAGCAGCAACCACCCAGCCACAAGGAATACAAAATGGGAATAACAACGTGCAAAATAATATCGCTATCGCCACCTGCGAGAACATAGATATCTGGACGTACAACCCCGGCAAGGGCAAGTTCATGACACATCTGTATTTTGCACGAGGTCAATTACAAAGCATCCGCTATGGTGACAGGGTGAAATAATCAGCAGATTGAAAAACTATTGCACAACCTGAATTACTGTATATAATCACAACTACTGTACAAATAAACAGATTCAGGAGTGCATCATGTCTGACTTAACACCGCGCCAGGAACAGGTACTTCAGCTCATCCGCCAATATGCGGAAGAAACAGGCTATCCGCCCACTCGTGCAGAAATCGCCCGGATTCTCGGCTTTAAGTCAGCCAATGCCGCCGAGGAACACATTAAAGCCCTGGCTCGTAAAGGCGCTATCGAAATTATCCCCGGTGCATCACGCGGGATAAAACTACCGGAATTGCAATCTGGCATACCTGTTATTGGTCGTGTCGCAGCGGGCAACCCGATACTTGCACAAGAACACATCGAAGACTACTGCAACATTCCACAAAGCTTTTTTTCACCCAGTGCAGATTTTTTCCTGCGTGTCCACGGTATGAGCATGAAAGATGCCGGCATTCTTGATGGCGATTTATTGGCTGTCCATAAAACTGATCAAGCGCGCAATGGGCAGATTGTCGTTGCACGTATCGGCGAAGAAGTGACGGTCAAACGTTTCAAACGGATAGGTAACAATGCGCAGGTCGAGTTGTGGCCGGAAAACCCGGAGTTCGATGTTATCCTGGTGGATATGCGTGATCAAGAGTTCAGTATTGAAGGCCTTAGTGTAGGAGTGATTCGTCGTGACTAATATCGCCCGTGTAATACCTGTAACCACTACCGCTCGCCAACAACCTGCTAGCGGTGTTACTGAACTGGTATTGACCAGTGATTCACCTGAGCAAGTCGCGCTGCTATTGCCCATGATTGCATTTCTCAGCAATGCTTGCAGCGATCGCTGGATCACCTGGATCGCACCTCACAATATCAGCCGCGAACTGCTGGAATCCTACGGTGTTAATACACGCTACATTCGGGTGATTCACTGCCAGAATCCGCAAACACTATTGTGGATCACTTGGGAAGCACTCTCTGCAGGCAATAGCCATACGGTGATATCAAGCCCGGGGAAATTGACAGATAAAGAACTTACACAGCTTGAATTGGCTGCTAAAACCGGCGGGTGTCAGGGATTACTGTTGCGAGTTCGTTAAATTGAGCGCAACTATTTTAATAATCAAATTCGTAAGGTAGGAAAAATTACTTTGATGTACTGGAGTAACGCAGGGAGGCAAGGCCTCAATAATTGAACAGATAAAAAATTAAACAGACAAAAATACTTCACCCATCTGCTAGTGCAACATCAGTTTTTCCGCATCACTCAACTCTTCTACCAAATCATCCAGCATAGCTTCCGCCTGTTGATCAGCAATATCCCCCGCTGCCTCCATTCCCGCCTCAATCATGGCTTTGGCGACCATGAATTTTTCCTCGCCTAAAAAGGCCAGGGATTCTTCCGAAAAACGAATGGTTACCAAGGGCTCATTACTCTCGTCGTCAGCTCGCGCCAAAGCAACATCACCATTCAGCAATTCAATAATTTCGTAAAAAGACGACATAGCTACCTCGGCGGCCTCAGCGCGAAACGGGCGCGCATTCTAGCACCCAATTATCTCAAAAACCTATTCAAGAAATTTTTAGCAGTAAGAGCCTTTAATAGCTTCCTAAACCCAACAAAAAAACAAAAGGCCAACACACGCTGGCCCTTTTTTCGCCTTAGAGACGGTCGTGTTGCAGATTAGTTCAAACGCTCTAACACTGTCGTAATCCCCTGCCCCAAACCGATACACATAGTTGACACGCCCAGATTCAAATCACGATCCTGCATCACCGTCAATAATGAACCTGTAATGCGCGTACCTGAGCAGCCAAAGGGATGTCCAAGGGCGATGGCGCCACCGTGCACATTCACTTTATCGTTCATTACGTCAAGCAACTTTAAATCTTTCAATACCGGCAAGGCTTGGGCTGCAAATGCCTCATTAAGCTCGACAGCGTCTATATCATCGATGGTTAGATTGGCCGCTTTTAGGGCTTTTTCTGTTGAAGGCACGGGTCCATAACCCATTATGGATGGATCCACACCCGCAAGCCCCAGCGAAACCACTTTAGCAATAGGTTTTAATCCCAACGACTTTGCGCGCTCGGCCGACATCACCAACATT
Source organism: Cellvibrio sp. (assembly GCF_053579595.1). Taxonomy (NCBI): domain Bacteria; kingdom Pseudomonadati; phylum Pseudomonadota; class Gammaproteobacteria; order Cellvibrionales; family Cellvibrionaceae; genus Cellvibrio; species Cellvibrio sp. The sequence continues at coordinate 7,592 of NZ_JBRFPI010000053.1, read as the reverse complement.
ACCGATGCACCGTCACTCAATTGCGAAGACGTCCCCGCCGTCACCTGACCATTTTTAGGATCAAATACCGGCGGCAATTTGGCCAAGGCTTCCACTGTAGTTTCCGGACGGATGGTTTCATCCTGATCAACCGAGATTAAAAATCCATCGCTGTTATGCCCATCAACCGGAATAATTTCGCGGGCGAATTTATCCGTCTCGCG
>NZ_JBRFPI010000053.1:0-7379 GCF_053579595.1 Cellvibrio sp. | reverse complement strand
CCGCGTTGTGGCCTTCGACGGCAAGAATTTCGCGTGCGAAACGGCCTTCAGCACGAGCGGCGGCTGCAAGCTGATGCGAACGCGCTCCGAACTCGTCCATTTGCTGGCGATTGATACCATGCAATAGCGCAAGGTACTCAGCAGTCATCCCCATATTGCCTGCTGCTTTAGCGACGGATAATCCCAACAAGGGGTTAATGCTGACCGATTCATACATCGGCAAATGCCCCATATGTTCAACACCGCCAATCAAATACACATCGCCCTGCCCGGCGCGAATATTCACCGTTGCAGTATGCAAAGCCGACATCGAAGAACCGCAGAGGCGGTTAATCGTTTGCGCAGGAATTGTGTGCGGCAAACCGGCCAATAATAAAATATTGCGCGCCACGTTAAATGCTTGCTCTTCGCGTTGCATCACACAACCCCAGAGTAAGTCATCAATGGTATTTGGATCAAGTTTTGGATTGCGCGCAAGCAAGCCTTTAATAATTGCAGCAGAAATATCATCTGCACGCATATGGCGAAAGCAACCGTTTTTGGAGCGCCCCATGGCGCTGCGGGCGTAATCAACAATAACGGCATCGCGTGGTTGTAAGCTCATTAGAATAACTCCTTAGCCGTAAAATTTTTGGTTGTTAGCCGCTTTGGCTTTGAGACTATCAGGCGCTTGGTAAAGTGCACCCAGAGCGGTAAATTTTGCAGCCATATCGCAGAAGGTTTGTGCGCCGATAAAATCGATCCAACGGAAAACACCTCCACGGAAAGGGGGAAAACCTGTGCCATACACCAGCGCCATATCGGCTTCAGCTGCCGTCTCCACAATGCCTTCATCGAGGCAGCGAGTTAATTCAGTCGCCATAGGAACCATCATGCGCGCGATAATGTCCTCATCGCTAATTTCAATTGCTCCCTGAATAGTTGGCTTGAGAATCTCAGCCACTTCAGCGGCTGCCACCTTTGCAGGCTTACCTTTTTTATCAAGCTCGTAGTTATAAAAACCTTTTTCGTTTTTCTGACCGAGACGACCCGCCGCAAAGAGCGCATCGGTGCAAGAAGTGAAATCGCGCTGCATACGATCAGGAAAACCATTGGCCATGACTTTTTCCGCATGGACTGCAGTGTCAATACCAACTACATCAAGCAAATAAGCCGGCCCCATCGGCCAACCCCAGGTTTCCATTAATTTATCGATGCGCTGGAAATCCACACCATCGCGCAGCAACATCGCAAAACCTGCCAAATACGGAAACAGTACGCGATTTACTAAAAAGCCGGGGCAATCTCTTACCACGATCGGTTTTTTACCCATAGCATTTGCATAAGCTACGGTACGGGCGACAGCGTTGTCCGAAGTCTTTTCGCCACGAATCACTTCTACTAACGGCATCATATGTACCGGGTTAAAAAAGTGCATACCACAGAAATTTTCCGGGCGCGCCAAACCTTCTGCAAGATAGGTGATGGAGATGGTAGACGTATTTGATGCGAGCACAGTATCGCTGCTAACTTTTGTTTCAACTTCAGCCAGCACGGCTTTTTTTACTTTAGGGTTCTCAACAACGGCTTCAACCACAATATCAACGTGCTCAAAACCATCGTACGTCAACGCCGGTTCAATGCGGTTCAACACATTACCCATTTCAGTCGCGGTTAATTTTTTGCGTTCTACTCGCTTGCTCAATAATTTGTTTGCCTCCGAAAGACCGAGATCAATCCCCTGCTGGGCAATGTCTTTCATTTTAATCGGCACACCTTTTAGTGCCGATTGATAAGCGATACCACCGCCCATAATCCCTGCACCCAGAACCGCTGCGCGCGCGATTTTTTTATCGGCCTTTCTCTCCCAACCTTTGGCTTTTTTACCAAGAATTTGCTCATTGATAAAAATGCCCACCAGTGATTGTGCAACGGGGGTTTGTGCCATTTTTGCAAAATTCTCAGCCTCGGCCTGCAATGCTTCATCGCGACCTTTGTCAGCGGCTTTTTGCATCGCCTTAATAGCAGAAACCGGTGCTGGATAATTGCGCCCTGCTTGTCCACCCACAAACGCTTTTGAAGTTTCAAAAGCCATCATGGATTCAATAAAATTTAATTTAAGCGGCGATTTTTTCTGCGCGCGACGCGCCTGATAATCAAACTTGCCACTGATACACTGCTGCAAACAATTCAGCGCAGCGTCATGTAATTTTGCCGGCTCAACAACAGCATCAACCACCCGCGCAGTCAATGCAACCTCGGCGTCATTCTCTTTGCCAGCAGCAATCCACTCAACCGCAGTATCGAGGCCTGCGACTCGCGGCAGGCGCACTGTGCCACCCCAGCCAGGGATAATCCCCAACTTGGTTTCAGGCAAACCCACTTTGGCGGCAGTGCTGGCAATACGGTAATCACACGCCAAACAAAACTCCAAACCACCTCCCAATGCAAAACCGTTAATCGCCACTACGGTAGGAAATGGCAGATCTTCGAGGCGGCAAAAGTTGCGATTATTGGTTGCCAAGTGTCCAGTGATTTGTTCTGGGCCAGAAGCGAATACTGCGCCGAACTCCATAATATCGGCACCCACGATAAAGACATCTTTGGCGCTCTTGATCAGCAACCCGCGAATATCTTTTGCTTTTTCAAGTAGGTCGAGTACCTGCTGGAGCTCTGAAACGACGAGCAAACTGAATTTGTTCACCGATTCACCTTGCAAATCAAAGGTCAGCTCAGCGATGCCATCGGGCAACAGGGAAACCTTTAGGGCTTTTCCTTGAAACATAATAAATCTCTCTTTCTAGTAAGGAACGAGGAGGGAAAATCTGGATTTGAGTGTAGCAGGCTGACGTGGACTTGCCTCACAGGAGTGCAGACCGCTGGGTTATAACGCACAAAAATTTGTGCAAATTATCCCTTATGCACAAAAAGCGAACAGCGGAACAGGCTGGCGTCATGCCCGGAGAGGTTAATCAAGCGAAACAGTTGGTTGGCCGGAATATAAAAGCTCTCGCCCTGATTCAACAACTGGGTTCCACTCAACAACGTCAGCTGCAGGCTGCCATAAAGTATCACACCACAACAGTCTGCTGCTGGCACACTAAATACACTGGACTGCCCCGCTAACAGATACTCGGTGCGCACATCCAATTGTTGGTGGCAGTTATTCAGAGCGTGGACATCCCACATTTCTGCAGACGGTGCGTGAATATCACCAGAGAATTTAAAACTAAAAAAATCCGCCAGACTTATGGGAAATGCCGCCAAAATACGCGAAAGGGACTGAATGCTCGGGCTCACTTGCCCCTGTTCAATCATAGAAATGCTGCTGTTAGTCACTCCAGCACGCTTGGCCAGCTCACGTTGTGAATAGCCAATGGCATTACGAATCAATTTGAGCCGCACTGCCGTATCCTGAACAGAACAACAGGAGTTGGTATCAGCAAGCTCACTAGGAAGCAGCGTAATATTCAGAGAAGATCCTATACCAGTTGCGTCATCCGACATGCTTGGTACCTGGGCGATGAGGAACACCGGACATGTTCGCCCGGTGCTACCGGCAGAATTTACTTTCTGGAAGCGAGCAACTGATCTCGCTCAGCGGTCGGTAAATTATCCACTATCAACTGATAAGAATGATCAATCATTCGCTGGATCTGATCACTAGGAACAGAGCCATCCAAAATAATAGTGTTCCAATGTTTTTTGTTCATCTGAAAACCCGGACGCACCGCCGGGTATTGCTCCCGCAACTGCAACGCAAGATCAGGGTCACATTTCAAGCTAATACGCGGAACACCACCTTCAGCAGTCAGTGTTGAAAACATTTTATGGCAAACTTTGTAGACTGCCATATCAGGACCAGAGGGAAACATCTCTTTGGCTTGGTGCTTGGTTAAAAGGTATTTCTGTGCGGAAAGAAAATCCATGTTTTAGTCCTTTATCGAACAACTCAGGTCGATTAAAAAGCTATAAATTTGGGTTAAGGTCAAGCAATCACATTGATAATTTTTTGCTTCTGCCGCAAGTTCCTACATGCAATGCCTTTCAGTATAGGTAACAAGAAACAAATATGTGCTTATCATCACCTGTGTAATCAGCCTCGCTCCCTCACCTAATGCCTATTCTGCATCAGCTACAGCAGAAACGATAGCAAGAATGGCGCAGAAGTCATCATTTTTTACTTGTGTGGCGATTTTATGGTCAACATGACCAGTTGTCACCCCTTTCCTTCTATAAATCCAATGAGAATCACACACTCTCAGCTGTCGGATTGATGTGTCGTTATTTCTTACACTCTCTTCAGAAGCCTAGCATATATGAGCCAAGTGGGTCATTGCATATATTATTCGCCGAATCAGGAAATCACCTCTAGCCCTAAAACGAGGTGCGCCTATACTCCCTATATTCCGGCTGCCAAAAATTCTTTTCGATCTTTTCATCAATAATTTCGTGAGGTATCGGCAAGGCTACTCCATCGTCTATCGCCTGCAAAATGACAGCTTTAGCAATCACTTTGCTCACTTCTCTGATGCTGCCCAATGGCGGCAACAAAGCCCCCGCCCCGGCCCGCACAACGGGCGACGCGTCTGCCAATGCTTTACTTGCAGTCATCATCATATTATCAGAGATGCGCGCTGCTTTAGCCGTGATAACACCCAGACCAACACCCGGAAAAATATAACTGTTGTTGCATTGGGCAATCTCAACCAACTGCCCCCCCATATCGACCGGTGGAAATGGGCTGCCGGTAGCAACCATGGCTTTACCGGATGTCCAACGCAGGATATCCACCGGCTGAGCTTCTGCCTGTGAGGTTGGGTTGGAGAGTGGCAATATCAATGGTCGCTCGCAATTTACCTGCATTGCTTCGACCACTGCCTTGGTAAACAAACCTGCCTGACCGGAAACTCCAATCAATACTGTAGGCTGGGCATTGCTCACCACATCCAATAAATTAATGGGGCCATCAGCGCGGCTGTGCGCCAATGTCCAACTGTTCACCACATCATCAGGAGTGCAAAAGGGAATCTGGAAATCAAATAAACCCGGCATATTGCGCTGTAACAATCCATCGCGGCTAATTAAAAAGATCTTGCTGCGCGCCTCAGTGTCGCTCGCGCCTTCTGCTTCCATTTGTTTAACGATTTGGTCTGCAATCCCACATCCGGCCGAACCTGCGCCCGCAAATACAATGCGCTGATCTTTTAACAATTCACCTTTAGCTTTACAGGCGGCCATCAAGGTACCAACCGCAACAGCCGCAGTACCCTGAATGTCATCATTAAAACAACAGAGTTGATCGCGATAGCGATTCAACAATGGAGTCGCATGATCCTGTGCAAAATCTTCAAACTGCAGCAGTACATTTGGCCAGCGCACCTTAACTGCTTGCATAAACTCATCGACAAACCGGTAGTAGTCATCACCGGTGATACGCGGGTGACGCCAGCCCATATACATTGGATCATCCAGCAATGCTTGATTGTTTGTGCCGACGTCAAGTGTCACCGGCAAGGTATAGGCCGGGCTAATGCCTCCGCAAGCTGTATAGAGCGCAAGCTTTCCGATAGGAATACCCATACCGCCAATGCCTTGATCCCCCAACCCTAGGATACGCTCACCATCGGTAACAACGATCACTTTGACATTTTGTTTGGTTGCGTTTTGCAGCATATCCTCGATTCGGTCACGATCAGGATAGGAAATAAACAAGCCACGTTTGCGTCGATATATTTTGGAAAACTGCTGGCAGGCTAACCCTACGGTAGGGGTGTATATCAGCGGCATGATCTCTGTAAGGTGATCAGTTACCAGACGGAAATACACTGTCTCGTTGGTATCTTGAATATTGCGCAGATATATATGTTTATCGATAGGTGATTCAAATGAGCAGAGCTGCTGGTACACCCGCGCTTCCTGCTCTTCAATTGTCTCAATGTTGTACGGCAGCAAACCTTCAAGATTAAACTGCTGCCGCTCACGCTGGGTAAAGGCACTGCCTTTGTTTAACAGCGGCGCTTCCAGCAATGCAGGGCCAGCAAAGGGAATATAAATAGGACGTTTTTTCGCCATAGCATTCACTGACAAATTCTGTGTATATAGTGCAACCATAGCGCAATTGCAGTCGAACAACCAGCAAAGGAATAACAATTATTATTTTGTACATAGTGAGGGTAAAATGTTCTGCATTTTATCTACCGGTGAACCGATATGACTCCCAATGCATTTTTTGCGACACTTAACTCCGCACCAGACACGATTCAATTTAGCGATACTATTGCAGTTATCGAGGCTCAATACGAATTCACACCTACTGCATTCCAAAATGGACCACTTAAAAACGAAGCGGGGCAAAATTCCGGCTCTTGCAAAATATTTTCGTTTGCTAAATTACACGAATTAACCGAACAGCAAACACTCGCTTGTTTTGGAGATTATTACCGCGTCGATGTATTACAGCACGCCGATGGCCAGGATCATCAAAATATTCGCAATTTTATGCAATATGGTTGGAGCGGTATTCAATTTGATAATCAAGCATTAACTAAAAAATGTTAAGAGATCCATCATGTGGATACAAAAAGAATTTCGTTTAATGGCGCGCACAAGAGGGTTTCATCTAATTACCAATGAAATCATGCGTCAGCTACCTGAGCTAGCAAACTACAAAATAGGTTTGCTGAATATCCTACTCAAGCACACCTCAGCGTCGCTAACTATTAACGAAAATGCCGACCCAACCGTACGCAAAGATTTCGAGAGTTTTTTTAACCGTGTCGTACCAGAGGATGAACCCTATTACCTTCATAACGATGAGGGAAGTGACGACTTACCTGCGCATTTAAAAGCCAGCATTCTTGGTGCCAGTGTAAATATTCCAATCACCAATGGACATTTAAACCTGGGAATCTGGCAAGGAATTTATCTGTGCGAGCATCGCAACCATGGTGGTAGCCGCACATTAGTCGCAACACTTCAGGGTGACACCTTTTGAATACTACAGACAATAAAAAACCCGCTGGTAGCGGGTTTTTTATTAGATGGATCAATATTTATTTACGGAAGCCCGGGGGTAAAACACCGCCAGGTGCTGCGCCGCCGCCCGGCATCATACCGCCGATACCACGCATCATTTTCTGCATGCCGCCGCCTTTCATTTTGCCCATCATTTTCGCCATTTGTTTGTATTGTTTTAACAAACGGTTGAGATCCTGAATTTGTGTGCCCGAACCTGCGGTAATACGGCGCTTGCGCGAGCCACTTAAATCATCCGGATTGCGGCGTTCTTCCGGGGTCATAGAATTAATAATCGCTTCCATGGTTTTAAACTGCTTGCCCATGTTAGCGCTCTGCGCCATTTGTGCGACGTTGCCGAGACCGGGCAATTTATCCAGCAT
>NZ_JBRFPI010000052.1:0-16718 GCF_053579595.1 Cellvibrio sp. | reverse complement strand
TTTGTTGAAAATGCCATCATCAAAGCGCGTTATGCCTGCGCCAAAACTGGCTTGCTCGCAATCGCCGATGATTCTGGTATTGAAGTTGATGCACTTAATGGACGCCCCGGAATTTATTCCGCGCGCTATGCCGGTGAAGCGGCAAAAGATGCGGATAACAATACAAAATTATTGCAAGAATTAAGTGGTACACCCACTGAAAAACGTACCGCCCGTTATCATGCCGTCCTTGCGTTTATGCGCCATGCTGAAGATCCGACACCGATTTTATGTCACGGTGTGTGGGAGGGTGTGATTCTCACCGAGCCGCGTGGCGAAGGTGGTTTTGGTTATGATCCTTTATTTTTTGTTCCCAGCCACAATTGTGCATCAGCGGAATTGGATAAAGCAGAAAAAAATCGCATCAGCCATCGCGGCAAAGCGATGCAGGAATTATTGCAAAAATTATCTACATTGACTGGCAATGAATAACATGTCCCTGCAATTGCCACCGCTAGCACTCTATGTACACGTGCCCTGGTGCATTCGAAAATGCCCCTATTGCGATTTTAATTCCCACCAAGCAAATAATGATATTCCGGAAGCAGATTATGTCGCAGCACTGCGTTTTGACTTACAGCAAGATCAAACACTCGCGCAGGGGCGCAAACTCACCAGCATTTTTTTTGGCGGTGGTACGCCGAGTATGCTTTCGGCGCAAGCGATTGGGCAGATATTGACTGACGCGGAAAGGATTATCGGTTTTGAACCCGATATTGAGATCACACTCGAAGCAAACCCCGGTACCTTCGAGCAGGAAAAATTTTCCGGCTTTCGTGCGGCAGGAGTTAATCGTTTATCCATTGGAATTCAAAGTTTTAATGACCAGCAATTAAAACTGCTCGGGCGTGTACATGGTCGCGCTGAAGCCCTGCGCGCAGTGGGTGTTGCACGCAAAGCTGGCTTCGATAATATCAATCTGGATTTAATGCACGGCTTGCCCGAGCAATCCGTTGATGCAGCCAAAGCCGATTTGCAACAGGCGATTGAGCTCGCACCGGAACATCTTTCCTGGTATCAATTAACCATTGAACAAAACACCGCATTTTATTCTGCACCGCCGATCTTGCCGGAGGAGGAAATCCTTGCTGATATCCAGGATGCAGGCATCGAATTATTGGCTGCGGCTGGCTACGAGCAATATGAAATTTCCGCTTATGCGCGCGACAAAAAACATGCGCGCCACAATCTCAACTATTGGGAATTTGGCGACTATCTTGGAGTAGGCGCTGGCGCCCATGGAAAAATTACGTTTCCAGCGGATAATAAAATCCTGCGCCTGTGGAAGACTCGGTTACCTAAACATTATTTAGACGCAACCGATTCACAAAAAATATCCACCAATCTGGATGGACACCAAAATGTATTTGGCGGCGGCAGCGATTTATTATTGCCCGATGCATTGCCACTGGAATTTATGATGAATGCCCTGCGTTTGCATGCGGGCGTACCGGTAAATTATTTTGCTGAGCGCACGGGCGTGGCTTGGCAAACGCTTGAACCTCACTGGCAAACGTTGACTCAACAGGGTTTGGTAGAAATTGTGGAGGGTTACGCGCGACCTACGGTGATGGGCCGTCGCTTTTTAAATCGCGTATTACAAACATTTATAAACGACACTGAATAAGTTAAGGAGCTTTTTATGTTAATGACCACCACCCCGAGCGTTGAAGGAAAAAATATTACCCGTTATTGCGGTGTTGTTGCGGGCGAAGCAATTCTGGGAGCCAATTTATTTAAAGATTTGTTTGCAGGCATCCGCGACTTGGTCGGCGGTCGCTCCGCTACCTATGAACGCGAATTACAAAAAGCACGCGAAATCGCCTTGCAAGAACTACAGGATCGCGCCAGTGAGTTAGGAGCAAATGCAGTGGTAGGTATAGACCTGGACTACGAAGTGATTGGCCAGAATGGCAGTATGTTAATGGTATCGGCCAGCGGCACGGCGGTGGTGATTGGGTAATATTGCGTAAAAGTTATTGTACTTGTTCTAAATTGGCGTAATTTTTCATCACCTCAACGCCACAAGAAAGGAGCAACAATGACTACTACACGCCGTGAATTTTTAACTGCCAGTGCTATCGCCGGAGCGGCTCTTGCATCATCCGGCGCACTGGCGAAATCCACTACAGCGATTAACCCTATGCCTAAATTACTGCATCATGTTTTTTTCTGGTTAAAGAATCCGGAATCGAAAGAGGACTTGGCTAAACTGATTGCCGGGGTCAAATCCCTTGCGGCCATTGAAACCGTGCGCAGCATTCATGTGGGAGTCCCAGCATCAACGGAAAAGCGCGAGGTAGTGGATAATTCCTATCACGTCTCCGAACTGCTGGGGTTTGATGATGTGGCAGGGCAAGATATCTACCAAGTGCATCCATTGCATAAAAAGTTTGTCGATGAACACCAACATCTGTGGAGCAAAGTTGTTGTTTACGACGCGCTCGCAGTTGATTGATGGTTCAGCAAATTACCGATAATAAAAAACCCGCTGCGGTAATCCGGAGCGGGTTTTTTCATTGTTTGCGCCTTTACAGTTCTATATCGTAATCAATGATTACTGGCATGTGACTGGAAAATTGCTGGGTTTTGTAGATAGCGGCGTATTCAACTTTAGCGCCGAGGCTGTTGGACACCACTTGGAAATCCGTGCGCCAGCCATCGCCATCGTCTTTCAGGCCCTTTGGCCACCAGCTGTATTCATCACCGTCTTTGTTAACCTTGCGGAAGGCGTCGACATAGCCAATTTGATTGAATAATTGACTCAACCATTGGCGTTCGTGGGGCAGGAATCCGGAGTTGTGTTGATTGGCTGCGCTATTGCTCACATCTTTGGGCGTGTGCGCCATTTGCCAATTGCCGCAAAAGATATACTCGCGACGTTTGCGGGTAATTTTGTCGAGATGCGCCTGAAAGTCATCAAAGAACTTGATTTTGACTTCTTGCGATTCCATTTCAGAACTGGCGCTGGGCGCAAGCAGTGAGCCAACACTCAATTGCTCAAAATCTACTTGTAAATAACGGCCTTCCATATCGACACCGGACGCAAAACCCAAGCCGTAAATAAGCGCCTTAGGTTGCAAACGGGTGTAAATCGCAACACCGTTGTAGTGTTTGGTACCGGAATCGAAAAAATAGGCGTGATAGCCCTTCAGCTCGAATTCGGGCTTCTCCAGCTCGCGCTCTAATGCGCGTAGATCCTGCAAGCAGATAAAATCTGCATCTTGATTCGCGAGCCAAGTGTATAGGCCGCGTTGCGCCGCCTGAAAAATACCATCGACGCTAAGACTGATAACTCTCATGTTAGCCCCTTGATTACGGACTGTGTATCATACCCGAGCTTTGTGTGATTGTGTTACCGCCAAGGCTGGGTTTTTTGTGGTAGACGTTACGAATTTTCACATCCTTACATTTGGATGGCTGCTGTGGCCCAAATGCGGGTCTGCTCATGGGCAAGACCTCGTTGTATTTATTTTGTCATCTCAAACTTAGTTCATAGTCGGATACTTTGCATGGAAAAATACCAATTTGACTTTATTCAGCTGGCCATCAGACACCAGGCGCTATGCTTTGGTGAATATGTGCTCAAATCTGGCCGTACCAGCCCCTACTTTTTTAATGCGGGCAAGTTCCAAACCGGACAGGCACTGGCAGAGCTGGGTCGCTATTATGCGGCGGCTATCACTGCATCTGGCGTGGAATTCGATATAGTGTTTGGCCCTGCTTATAAGGGAATCCCCTTGGCCGCGACTACGGCCATTGCCTTGGCCGACCAGTATCAGCGCGATCTGCCTTATTGCTATAACCGCAAAGAAGCCAAAGATCATGGAGAAGGTGGGACTTTGGTAGGGGCACCGTTACAGGGAAAAGTTCTCATTGTGGATGATGTCATCACCGCTGGAACTGCGGTGCGCGAAGTGATGGGTATTATCGACGCGGCCGGTGCAAAACCAGCGGCGGTACTGATTGGCTTAAATCGCCAGGAAAAAGGACAGAGGCAAATTTCTGCTATCCAAGAGGTGGAGCAGACGTTTGGCATTCCGGTCATTAGCATTATCAACTTGAATCACATCATTGATTATCTTGAAAACCAAAGTGGACAAGAGGCAATGGTGAATAAAATTAAAGAATATCGCGCGACCTACGGTGTAGAGCTCGCGTGATGCAAATGAGGTGACTGATACAGATGCGTAGCCTGTTGTTGACATTGATTACTTGTAGCTCACTATTGTTCAGCAGCTGGGCTGCGGCGCAAATCTCCTCGGCTAGTAAAGTAATTTATCGGTACAAAAACAAGGACGGCGTCACCGTATTAGATAGCAAAATTCCGCCACAGTATGTCAACAATGGTTATGAAATTGTATCACTCAGTGGCAAGGTTATTAAGGTCGTTGCGCCCGTAACACAAGGTGCTGAAGGTGAGCGCTTGTATAAGGAAAAGTTACAGCGCGAAGAACGTGAACGAGAAGATATCCAATTACGTCGCAGTTATAGCAATGTAGGCGATATAGAAGCGGCCAAAGCTCGCAACCTGGAAAGCCTACGCGGTAACATCGGCATTTTGCAGGCTAATCTCACCTCGGCCCGCTCACGGTTGCAAACCTATCAATCGCAAGCGGCGGCGATTGAGCGCGCAGGTCGGAAATTACCAGAAGACTTGCTGAAAAATATCAACAATTTGGTGCAGGAAGAAAAAGATATTCAAGTGCAGATTCAGCAGCGCGAGGATGAATACAAAACCGTAGAACAAAAATTTGATGCTGATCGTACACGGTTTGTTGAAATTACTCAGTAGCAATAACAATTTTGTGACCTAAAAAACCGGCAGCTGCCGGTTTTTTTTAACAAATTTTTATTAGGTCTTAACCTGCAATTAAAAACCCCTGTGCGATCAATTGCCATTGCTCTTGCCAGTACTCAGTAGGACGGCGGCGAAATTCGGTGCGCACAAATTCGGCGATGCGACCATCGACCAAGGCGATTAACAAATTAGCGGCTGCAGCAACAGGCAATTGAGGATGCAGGCCTTCGCGCAATTCCGCCTCGCGCAAAATTTGTTTTAGTTGGGTTTCAATACGGTCAAAAAATTGTGCAATGCGCACACGCAACCGCTCTGTTTCGCCGGTGAGTGCATCGCCAGTGAGCAAACGTGTCAAACCCGGATTACGCTCGGCAAAGGTGAGCAGCAGTGACAGGATTTTTTCGCAGCGTCTCAAGGATGATTTTTCTTCGGCTAAAATCAGCGTCACACGCGAAAAAATTGTCTCTTCAATGAACTCAATCAAACCCTCAAACATTTTGGATTTGCTGGGAAAGTGGCGATAGAGCGCCGCTTCCGATACACCAACTTCTTTGGCCAGTGCGGCAGTGGTAATACGCTCGCCCGGGCTGGCTTCCAGCATGCGCGCCAGACATTCGAGGATCTGCTGGCGGCGCGGGGTTTTGCTTGGGGATTTAATCATAGTGACTCCATTCAGAGCGATTCCATTCGGAATGTCGCGCGCCGGAATTTACACGCGGCGCGCGCCATAACATCAGGCATTGCGGGCTTTATTGGTGATCAATGTACCGACACCGGCATCGGTAAAAATTTCCAGCAGTACGGCGTGATCAACACGGCCATCAATAATGTGCGCGCTGGTCACACCGGCCTTTACCGCGTCGAGCGCGCAGGCAATCTTGGGTAACATGCCGCCATAAATAGTGCCATCAGCAATTAAACCATCGACTTGTTCGGTGCTGAGGCCGGTCAGTACCTTGCCTTGTTTATCCTGCAGGCCAGAGACGTTGGTGAGCAGCATTAATTTTTCGGCGCGCAGAAATTCAGCAATTTTTCCGGCGACCAAATCTGCATTGATATTGTAAGAGGCGCCGTCCACACCTACACCAATCGGTGCAATCACTGGAATAAAATCGCTATTGATCAACATATCGATCACGGCCGTGTTTACATTTTCCACTTCGCCCACATGGCCAATATCGAGAATTTCCGGTGCAAGCATTTCTGGTGTTTTATGAGTGACAGTTAATTTTTTGGCCTGGATTAATTTTCCGTCTTTACCGGTCAAACCAATTGCCTGGCCGCCATTGCGATTGATCAGACTGACGATTTGTTTGTTCACCGTACCACCGAGCACCATCTCTACGACATCCATAGTGGCGCTATCGGTGACGCGCATGCCGTTGATAAATTCGGATTTGATATTGAGTTTTTCCAACAGGCTGCCGATTTGTGGTCCACCGCCGTGCACTACCACCGGGTTCATACCAACCAGCTTCATCAATACAATGTCGCGCGCAAAACTGTTTTGCAGTTCTTCACCTTCCATTGCATTGCCGCCGAATTTTACGACCACAGTCTTGCCGGTGAAGCGCTGGATATAGGGCAGGGCTTCAGTTAATACATTGGCGATATTCATCGCTGATTCGCGGTTTAAAGACATAACAAATTAATCCTGTGAATTTAAATTGAACGTTAAACGGTTATCGACTTTGAGTAATTCCCGTTTAAAAATTTGCTGGATTTTTTCCAGTGAGTCGTGCGATTCCGCTTCAAAACGCAGCGTTAACGCGGGCGATGTATTGGAGGCGCGCACCAGCCCCCAGCCTTTGGTGTAATCCACCCGCAGGCCGTCAATGGTGGTAATAGTGCCGTTGGCAAAATCGCCGATCTCGCTGAGTTTTTTAATCAGCCCGAATTTGTCGAGTTCGGGAATTGCGATTTTAATTTCCGGTGTTGAATAGAGTTGCGGAAAGGCCGCAAAAATGTCATCGATTTTTTGGTCGCGCAGGGTAATGATTTCCAGCAAACGCGCCATCGCATAAATGCCATCATCAAAGCCGTACCAGCGATCTTTAATAAAAATATGGCCGGAATATTCGCCGCCGATCAGCGCTTGCGTTTCTTCCATTTTGGCTTTCATGGGTGAGTGGCCCGTCTTCCACATGATCGGGCGGCCGCCGTAGCTGCTAATTACCTGATTCAATTGGCGCGAGCATTTTACATCGAACAAGACATCGGCGCCGGGGTTGCGTGAAAGTACATCTTTGGCGAAAAGCATCAATAATCTATCGGGCCAAATAATATCGCCTTTGGGTGTTACCACCACTAAACGATCGCCGTCGCCATCAAACGCGACGCCGATATCCGCATTAGTCTCCTGCACTTTGGCAATTAACGCCTGCAGATTTTTTTCGATGGTTGGATCAGGATCATGGTTAGGGAATTCGCCATCGAGATCGCAAAATAATGGGATTACATCACAGCCCAATTCTTCAAACAATTGCGGCGCGACTATACCGGTTACCGCATTGCCCGCATCAACTACAATCGATACGTTACCGGCGAGTGCGACATCGGAAAAAATACGGTCGACATAGTCGGGAATAATTGCGCGCGGAGTTTCTTCACCCAATCCCTGGTGAAAACGCTGGCCGATAATGCGTGAGCGTAAATCAATAACGGCATCATCGGCGAGCGCGCGATTATTAATGACGACCTTAAAGCCGTTATATTCTTTGGGATTATGACTCGCGGTGACCATTACGCCACTGCTGGTGTCATCGAAGTGGAAGGTGGAAAAATACATTAGCGGTGTAGGTACCGCACCAATATTAATCACGTTGCAGCCTGAGCGCAGGATACCGCGTATCAATGCCTGGGTCAGTGCTTCGCTGTGGGTGCGGCCATCGCGTGCAACCACAATGGCCTGTTCGCCCTGGTCAATCGCTTCACTTCCGATAGCTTGGCCAATTAATTGGGCGAGTTCAGGTGTGACCTGGCTGCCGACCAATCCGCGAATATCATAGGAGCGGAAAATTTCGGCGGGTACATCCTCTTCACTGATTTTGTTGCGTGCACTGGCGCTGGATTTTTTACCGGAAGCCTGTTGCAAGCCGAGAATATTTTCATCTTCATCAATCACGGCGATGTCGAGAATATCCTGCTTTTGGAACAGGGGATTGGTCATGGCATCATCAGTATTGACCGATTCCTTGCTGGTTTTGACCACTTCGGCGATTGAGGGAGTTGCGGTATTTTTTTCGCCCAATTCAATGCGCACCAGAATTTTGCTGAGGAACCACACTAGTGCCAAGCTCCCCGCCACTATGAAGCTCACGATGGTCAGCCAAAGTGCAGGTAATTCTTCGGCGAGTGATAAGAGCTGGTCGGAGGGTGTAAATTTCACCGCGAGGTGACTACCTTCAACATTGCCTTGCAGAGTATTGCCTGCAGCACCTGTACCGAGTTTTGTTATTATTTGCGGTGGGCTGCCGGTAAATTGTTGCAGGAGTACAAACTCGCCTAAATGTTGGTCTGCAGGGGTAAACAGATTGATTAATTCTGTGGCATCTATGGTGACCATGAGTGTGCCCAGTGGTGGGCTCTTGTCATCTGCAGCGAGTGGGCGAATCCAATTAGTCATCCAGCGTTCATTAATTGCCACCAACTCGGGCAGCGCAGGCTGACGCTTTTCTGCACGCTGGATTAAATCCAATTCAGCATAGCGGATGGGAAATTCGGCCTCGCGATCCAATTGTGCGCTGCCCAGCGGGATCAAACGTACTTTGAGCGCGGAAGGTGTTTCACGCAGCCATTTTTTTTCCAGCAGATCGCGCTTCTCCGCCGTGTTATCGGGGTTGGTTGCATCGAGGCTGGTGGCCAGTTCAGGTTCGGCGGCGAGCTTGTCGATGAGTTGCGTCTGCTGCTGGAAATAACGGCTTAGGGTTTTGCTTCGCTCATCCACTTTTTCTTGCGTGAGCGAGCGCAAATTTTCCTGCGTTTGTTCGATCACCAAGTTTTGATAGAGCACATAGCCAACAACAGTGTTAATGATCAGTGCTATACCCAATAAGATCAGGAGTATTTTTTGCTGGACTGCAGCTTTGCGTTTGGCGGCGTCCAAGGCGCGCTGCTCGCTGCGCGAGAGATGTGCACCTGTGTCGGTTTTGAGTTTTGACGAATCCTTTGGGCTCACACCTGTACCTTTCTGCTAACTGAACGTGGAGTTTGTAGTGCTAATAAACATGAGGCTTATTGAGCTGTTATTTTTTGCGCAAAGAGTGCGATAAGTTCACGCGCCATTTGCTGCTTGCTGCGTTGGCTAATCTCGGTCGCGGTATTTTTTTCGACGAGTGTAACGGCATTGTCATCGCTGTTAAAACCAATGCTGCTATCGCTGATATTATTGGCGACTACCAGATCCAGATTCTTGCGCTGCAATTTGCTCCGTGCGTATTCCAACAGGTTTTCACTTTCGGCTGCAAAACCAATCGTAAAGGGTTTTGGGTCAAGCGTCGCAATACTTGCCACTATGTCGGGATTTTTCACCAGCGACAACGTTAGTGTATCGCTCACTCCTTTTTTTATTTTTTGTGCGGCGATTTGCGCGGGACGATAATCCGCCACGGCGGCGGCGGCGATAAATAAATCGCAGCCCTGCGCTGCAGCCAGACTCGCCACGTGCATATCCTCTGCACTGATTACATCAATGCGCGTCACTCGCGGAGGTATTGCCAGCTGCGTCGGGCCACTGATTAAAATCGTTTTAGCCCCGGCTTCCGCTGCTGCTTGCGCCAGGGCGTAGCCCATTTTGCCTGAGCTGTAGTTGCTCAGGTAGCGCACCGGGTCGAGCGCTTCGCGCGTCGGACCGGCGGTAATCACTACTTTTTTGCCCGCCAGACTGCCACCGGTAAAGAGGCGGGCGGCGGCATCGACGAGTTGTAGTGGCTCGAGCATGCGCCCTGGTCCTACGTCGCCGCACGCCTGTCCACCCTCGGCGGGGCCGAAGATATGGACCTTGCGTTTGATCAAGGTATCCAGATTGGTCTGCGTGGCCTGGTTGTGCCACATGCCTTGGTTCATCGCCGGTGCTATGGCGATGGGGGCGGCGGTGGCAAGGCAGATACTGGTGAGCAGGTCATTGCCCAAACCCTGCGTCAGGCGAGCCATAAAATCCGCGGTAGCGGGGGCGATCAAGACCAGGTCTGCCCAGCGCGCCAGTTGGATATGCCCCATGCCCGCTTCGGCTTCAGGGTCGAGCAATTGGGTATGTACTGGATTGCCCGAGAGCGCTTGCATTGTCAGTGGTGTGATAAATTCCTGCGCTGCGGGCGTCATTACCACCTGCACACTGGCACCGGCATCTTGCAGGCGTCGCACCAGGTCGGCACTTTTGTAGGCGGCAATACCACCGGTGACGCCGAGCAGGATCTGTTTATTGGCGAGCGATGTCATAGGGGCGGTTAGGTTCCGGGAATAAAGAAGAACGTTTAGTGAACAACCTTAGCCCTGCTTGGCGTAATTGGCCACTAACGGCGCCAGCCCCGCAGGGCTTGACGAAAGCGGGTTAAGATACCATTCTTGCCGGCGTTTTCGTATCTGTCGGTGACAGTTGCCGACACTAAAAGGAATGACCAGATCCCACTACAAGGAGTTGTCCATGTCGATTGCCCATTGGCCTGAAGCCGAACGCCCCCGCGAAAAACTCTTAGCACTTGGCCCGCGCGCCTTATCTGATGCCGAATTACTCGCTATTTTCCTGCGCGTTGGCTGCGTCGGCAAATCGGCGGTCGACCTAGCGCGTGAGTTATTGCAGGAATACGGCGGCCTGCGCCAGCTGCTAGAGGCATCGCAAGCCGAGTTCTGCAAAGGCCTCGGGCTTGGCAATGCCAAATACGCGCAACTGCAAGCAGTATTGGAGATGGGACGGCGCCATCTTTCCGCGGCGATGAAAGCGGGCGATCTGCTTACCAGTCCGGATCTGGTGCGCAACTACCTTAGCGCCCAGCTGCGTCATCAGCCACGCGAAGTCTTTGCGGTCTTGTTCCTGGATAACCAGAACCGGTTGATTACCTATGAAGAATTATTCTTCGGTACTATCGACGGCGCCTCTGTTTATCCGCGAGAAGTAGTGCGGCGCGCGTTAGCTCATAATTGCGCAGCCGTCATACTCAGTCACAACCATCCTAGTGGCGTGGCTGAACCTAGCCAAGCCGATTGCCGTATTACCCAGCGCCTGCAGGCCGCGCTGGACTTGATCGACGTGCGGGTGGTTGACCATATGGTGGTGGGTGATAGCGAGGTAATTTCCTTTGCCGAGCGAGGATTGCTCTGAAAGCGCGCCTCTAAGACGGTTGTCCCAGTTTTTTTGGTCAAAAAAACAGCTTTTCATTGCTATTGGAAGGCTGTTTTGGTATAAAACGCGGCTCTTTGCGGCAGGGTTGTGAAGGCGTATTAAAAGAGCGCCATTTCCGCGCAAATTTCGCTTTGGGATTTGCTGCTCCAACCCTGAAATTAACCCGCGTTTAGGAAAGAATAGGCTGCTTACAACAATGCTCTAGGCTGGTTGTTAGTCTGTTTTACGGTTCTAACACAGCGTCCAGCTTAGCGCGCTGAATTTTTAATGAGGCAATAAAATGTCCAAGGTATGTCAAGTTACTGGTAAACGTCCCATTACCGGCAACAATGTTTCCCACGCAAAAAACCACACCAAGCGTCGTTTTTTGCCAAACCTGCAATCTCACCGTTTTTGGGTGGAAGCCGAGAAGCGTTTCGTGACTCTGCGCCTGACTCCAAAAGGTATGCGTATCATCGACAAGCGTGGCATTGGCGCTGTGTTGGCTGATGTTCGTGCCAACGGCCATAAAGTGTAATTAGGAGCTATAGTCATGCGCGAAAAAATTCGTCTGAACTCTTCTGCTGGTACTGGTCACTTCTACACCACTGACAAGAACAAGCGCACCATGCCAGAAAAGATGGAAATCAAAAAGTTTGACCCAGTTGTGCGCAAGCACGTGGTCTACAAAGAAGGCAAAATCAAGTAATTGATTGTTGGTTTCGCTAAAAACCCGGTCTCTGCACCGGGTTTTTTATTGCCTGAAATTCCCTTCCAGTTAATAAAAAATGAATCTAAGGTGCCAAAAGGCAGAATTCAGCGACCTGAACTACACTCAAGCCAATAATCGATAACAAATGCAGTCAGTAGCGCTGGAGTCCAAGGTTTGAATGCACCAATAGTCGCAACCCAACGTCTAGTCGCAGAGCCGAAAGTCACGCCAACACAGGTTTTTCCTATGACAGAAATCCGCGGGCTTGAGGAATGGATGACCACTCTTGCCGAACAAGAACTGCCGACGCTCAACGCGGTGGTAAGGGAGATCTGCGAGCTGAGCGAAAATGAAAAATGCCGCGCGGAGGATTTGACTAAAATTATTTTGCGCGATGCGGACCTCACCTCCAAAGTATTAAAAATCGCCAACTCGGTGCATTACAACCCGTCATTCGCGTCGATCAAAACAGTCTCGCGCGCGATTGTCCATTTGGGTTTTGACAACCTGCGCAATATTACTCTCGCTACGACGTTGATTGAGAATTTTTTAAAGGGCAAACCCAAAACCTTATTGATCCAGAGTTTGGCGCGCTCGTTTCACGCTGCCGTGCAGGCGAAAGCGATGGTGCCGTTTTTGGATGGCGATAAAAAAGAGCAAGTGTTTATTGCAGCACTATTGCGCAATATTAGCGAACTTGCGCTTATCTCTACCGGGCGCAAAGTTGTTGAAAGTTTTATTGAGGCGCGCGATCAGGATCCACAAGCCGAACACAGTTTGGCGTTGGAATATTTGGGGGTAGATACCAGTTTGTTATCGCGCCATTTAATTAAAGACTGGACACTCGGCGATTTGCTGAGCGAAGCCTGTGAAAACCATGTGCATTCCAGTGCTGCCGCGCGCGCAGTCAATCTGGGTAACCAAATCAGCACCTATACCCAGCGTGGAATGAAAAGTCAAGAGATGCAAAAGCTTTGTCAACAAACGGCGAATCTGTGCAAGATTTCTTTGGACGACGCAAAAAAACAAATACTGATGATGGCTGATGAAGCTTCGGTAATTGCCAAGATTTATGGTGTAGAAGTATTAATCAGTTCTTTGCCGGATCCAGCGTTAATAGAACAAAAAGAAGAGAGCGCGGAAAAGCCGGATTATTTATTCCAACAGCAACTCAACCAAATCCACAAAGCAATGTTAGCGGGTGATGACTTCCCCAAAATTACGCAGCTGTCACTTGCAGCATTGCATGAAGGCTCAGGTATATCCCGGGTGGCGATTTTGGTCGTGGATCATAAAAGTAAAATGCTTGATGTCCGATATGTTGTTGGCAAGGGAACACATCTCTGGCGGCAGCGCATTAAAATCAATCTTGAACAATTACACAAAGGTGAATTGTTGCACGAGTTTTTGCGCACTCAACAACCGCTATGGTATCAACCATCCAGCGTGCTGAAAGATACAGGTGCATTACAGATGATGGGCGCTACCGGCGCTATTTTTCTTGCCCCACTGTTACTGAATAAGCGTCTGATGGCTTTGGCCTATGCGGATGCGGAAACCGGTACGCTGAGTGCGCGCCAATTTGAAGAATTTCAACTCATTGCCAATCAGCTGAATTTAATGATGCGTTTTAGTGCAAGCAGCTGATATCGAAGTGAATGCCTGGGCGATAAAAAAACCGCTGTGGATAATCCGCAGCGGTTTTTTTATCGGATATTCATTTATTGGCGGCTAATGCGTTCCTGGCGGCGTGCCAGTGTCAACCCGACCAGCCCCAACAACAATAACAACGCGGTGGTTGGCTCGGTAACCGAAACCAGCTTTTTAAAGGCGTGGTTATCACTTTCAAAGGCAAAGCCATTGCTGGTTAATTTAACACTGTCGTAAGACTCGCTGCCAAAATCAAAATTGATATAGCGGTTGGAGTTGAGGCTTAGCTGGTTACCATTGGCAAATTGGCCGACAATGTCGCTGCCTGAGAAGCTGGCGATCAAGTCGTTGCCCAGATAAAAGCTGATGAAGTTATAGCTGTCGATTGAACCCCAGAAAATACCAAAATAATCCGCCGCGCTCCCCAGGGTAAATAGGGCACTTTGGGTGGTGGGCGACGGGTTGGGCACCGTCAAATATTGTGAGTTAACGCCCAAGGGCTGCGCATATTTGCCACTCTGGTTGCCGGTGACCAGGGCAAAGTCGCCGCTGCAGCTGGCATAGCCACAGCCAGAGTTAAAATCAACCGTCGTTGCACCAGCAACTGAGCTGGCAACATCACCGGCATTGGATAAGGAGACAATCGGCAGCGCTTGTGCAGCGCCCGTGGCTAACAACAAGGGAAAAAGCAACGCGGTAAACAGGTTCTTCATTCAACACTCCAGAGGGTAAACAGGGCGCGACAGGGTCGGGCTAATAAGCGGTCCAAAAAGACGTCTACATATTTGGCACTTATCCGCTACCGCTGGATTTTTGCCAACATCACCACTTGAGCAACTTGCAGGCCAATCTTTGCTAAAAATGTGAATTAGTTCTCAATTTTTTGTGATGAGTATCACATTCGAAATTCTAGTCTGGGTTTTGTTTATTTCCATGCCAGTGAAAGAATATTTTGGTTATTTTTGATGAAAAATATGCCAAATCTCGATGATTTAGTTCTATCAACCCACTAGCATGTGCTTTTTTACGATAAAAATGAGGAAACCCTATGCCCGAGTTACCCGAAGTCGAAACCACCCTGCGCGGCATAGCTCCCCACGTGCTGGGGCAAAAAGTGACGGAGATTGTCATTCGCCAACCGCGATTGCGCTGGCCAATCCCACTGGAGCTGGCGAAGCTGGTCAGTGGGCAGAGGCTGGTGAATGCCGTACGGCGCGGGAAATATCTGCTGCTCGATTTTGGCAACGGCCATGCGCTTATCCATTTGGGCATGTCGGGCAGCTTGCGTATTGTTAACACCGACGAGCCGCCGTCATTCCACGACCATTTTGATTTGGTATTTGGCAAACGTGCGCTGCGCTATTGCGATCCGCGCCGTTTTGGCTGTTTGCTGTGGGTGGACGGCGAGCCTGAGTTGCACAAATTGCTGGCCGATTTGGGACCGGAGCCGCTGACCGATGGCTTCACGGCGGATTATCTGTATAAGCGCACCCGCAAGCGCAGCCAGGCGATCAAGCAATTCATCATGGACAGTAAAATCGTGGTGGGGGTGGGTAATATTTACGCTAATGAATCCCTGTTTATGGCGGGCATCAAGCCCATCCGTAAGGCGGGTTCGCTGACACGCAAAAATTGTGAAGATCTGGTGTGCGATATCAAATTTGTATTGCAGCGCTCGATTGACCAGGGCGGGACAACACTGCGCGATTTTGTCGGCGGCGACGGTAAGCCCGGTTACTTCAAACAGCAGTTACTTGTGTACGGGCGCGGCGGCGAGCCCTGCATCCGGTGTAAAAAGCCGCTTAAAGAGGTGCGCATGAATGATCGCACCACTGTGTATTGTGTGGCTTGCCAGAAATAATCGATCAGTAATGGCGGCGGGTTATTTGCCGAATTTGCGTTTGAGCGCAGCCTCTACCGGGGCGGCGACAAACTTGCTGACATCGCCACCGAGAAAAGCGATCTCGCGCACTATAGAAGAAGATATATAGGAAAGGTGTTCGGCCGGGGTGAGGAAAATGCTTTCCATGGTCGGCGCCAGCGCGCGGTTCATATTCGCCAACTGGAATTCGTATTCAAAGTCGGACACGGCGCGCAACCCGCGCAATACTGCCTGGGCGTTTTGCTGGCGTACAAATTCCACCAGTAAAATATCAAAGCCGCACACAGTCACATTGGGTACGTGGGCGAGGGTTTCCTTGGCCAGAGCGACTCGCTCATCCAATGTAAACAACGGGTTTTTGCGATTGCTCGCCGCCACGGCCAGTATCACATTGTCGAACAGGCGGCAGGCGCGCTCCACCAAATCGATATGGCCGTTGGTGATGGGGTCAAAGGTTCCTGGGTAGACCACTGTGCGCATAGGAGTATTCCGTGGTGGAGGCCGGTCGGCGAGGCGCGCATGGTACAAAATTCACTGGTCACTAGCCAGCGCGAGCACCATCGCAGCAGATCCAGTTTAGTTGCTATCGGCCGAAGTGTGGCGATGATACAGGCGGAAGCTCACCTGACCAGCTTGTTTATCGTCATGTAACTGCCACTTGCCGGTCAGTTGCAAATTGGCATCCCCTGCTGCTTCAAGGTAGATAACGGCCTCGTCGCTCAGCCATGCTTGAGCTTCCAGCGCTGCGGCAATAGGCTCCCACAATTCGAGCGCAAAGGGTGGATCGATAAAGATAATATCGAATGGTTGGGGCGGTTGTTGCTTGAGCCATTGCAGGCTGTCCACCTGTTCGACCTGGCCATTGTCGGCCTGTAATAATTGCAGATTACTTTTGAGTTGCTGCGCGGCGGCAGCGTGTTTTTCCAGCAACAGGCTGGACTGTGCACCGCGCGATAAGGCTTCTAACCCCAGCGCCCCCGATCCGGCAAACAGGTCGAGACAGCGAGCGCCCTGGATATCCGGAGCCAACCAATTGAATAAGGTTTCCCGGATACGGTCACCGGTCGGGCGCAGGCCATCCACATCGGGAAAGTTGAGTTTACGCCCGCGCCAGATGCCACCAATGATGCGCAATTGGTTGCTGCCAGCGGGCTTGGGTTTGGATGATTTTGCGACAGGTTTGGGCAAGGCATTTCTCTACCGGTAGATGAGAAGTGGTAGGATAGCGCTTTTGCCGGATTTGCAGAAACCCTATCTGCCCGGGCACAGCATCCACCTCTCAGGTTAAGACCCAGACCAACACTATGTTTTTCAATCT
>NZ_JBRFPI010000051.1:0-16808 GCF_053579595.1 Cellvibrio sp. | reverse complement strand
CGGTTTAACTGCTGCATTTTTAATTGCCGGGATTTCCGCTTACAGAATATTGAAAGATGACCACAAACCAGCACCGCGCCTCGCGCTGAAAAATGCCACCATCGCCGCTGCGTTTTTAATTCCACTGCAAATATTTCTCGGCGATATGCACGGGCTTAACACCCTAAAACATCAACCCGCAAAAATTGCGGCGATGGAAGCGGTATGGCATACCGAGAAAAATGTGCCCTTGGTGTTATTTGCCATTCCCGACAAAGAAACCCAAAGCAATAAATACGCAATTCAAATTCCCAACATGGCGAGTATTATTCTAACGCACACCAGTGATGGTGAACTCAAAGGTTTAAACGAGTTCCCCGATGCACACCCACCGGTGGCGCCATTATTTTATGGTTTCCGCATCATGGTAGGTGTGGGCATGCTCATGTTACTGGTGTCATGGGTTGGCTGCTGGCAACTTTATCGCCGCAATGAAATATCGCCACTGATGCTAAAAGTATTTGTCGGCATGACATTCTCCGGCTGGATTGCGACACTTGCCGGCTGGTACGTCACCGAGATCGGTCGTCAACCCTGGTTAGTGACCGGTGTATTGAAAACGGTTGATGCGGTTACCAGCACACCTGCTAGCAATGTCGGTACATCATTGGCGATTTATTTAACACTCTATGTAGTACTGCTATTTGCCTATATTCGCACACTGTTTGTAATGGCGAGAAAAGCCGTGCTGGTCGATCGCGTAGAAGAAATTGATACGCTGCAAGAAAAACTCGTCGAAGAAAATCTGTGAGGAAAACATCATGACCGATATCAGCACCTTGTCCGGCGAAGCATTTTGGTTACCCGTTATTTTTATTGGTTTGATGGGGCTAGCATTTTTTATTTACGCGATTCTCGATGGTTACGATTTAGGGGTCGGAATTTTATTGCCAAATGATTCCGAAGAGCAGCGCGATACCATGATCGCGAGTATCGGCCCATTTTGGGACGCTAACGAAACCTGGTTGGTATTAGGCATTGGAATCTTGTTGATTGCATTCCCCTTGGCGCACAGCATGATTTTACTGA
Organism: Cellvibrio sp.; assembly: GCF_053579595.1. Lineage (NCBI taxonomy): Bacteria > Pseudomonadati > Pseudomonadota > Gammaproteobacteria > Cellvibrionales > Cellvibrionaceae > Cellvibrio > Cellvibrio sp. The sequence goes on along the minus strand of NZ_JBRFPI010000051.1, from coordinate 15,740 downwards.
ATTTATATCTACCGGTAACCGCAATGCTTGCAGGGTTAATTTTACGCGGCGTTGCATTCGACTTTCGCGCAAAAGCACCGGAAGACCATAAAAGATTGTGGGATCACGTCTTCCAGGCTGGTTCATTGCTAGCCACCCTGGCGCAAGGCTATATGCTTGGCCTCTTTGTAATGGGATTTGAAAATACATTGGCAGCACATTTGTTTGCCATCCTCAGCGCGATTTGTGTAACTGCTGGCTACACCTTTATCGGTGCAGCTTGGTTAATAATGAAAACGGAGGGCGATTTGCAAAAACGGGCCGCTTGGTGGGCGCGCCGCTGTGCATGGTTAATGGCGCTGGGAATTATTGCGGTCTCTATCGTTAATCCATTTGTCAGCAATATTATTTTCGACAAATGGTTTGGCACTCCACTAGTGATGATTTTGTGGGTAATTCCGGTGTTTTGTTTTGTGTTGTTTTTTATTGTTGATCGCTACTTGCGCCTATTCCCCTATCCCAACGACTTCGGTTGCTGGATTCCTTTCGCATCGGCCGCGATGATTTTCTTGTTAAGTTTTATCGGTTTGGCTTACAGTTTTTATCCCTATGTTGTGCCAAACAAATTGGATATCTGGCAAGCCGCCAGTGCGCCGGAGTCGCTGATGTTTATTTTGTACGGTGTTATCGTCGTATTACCGACTATTCTCGGTTACACCTTTTTTTCATACAAGGTGTTTCATGGCAAGGCGACGCAGTTGAAGTATTACTGAGACTGGCCCCTTACCTTCTGCAGGATCACCGAATCCAGGTTATTCGGTAAGTTAGATAATCTGGATTCTTACTGTACGCGTTGCGAGATGAACTTCCCGCAAAAAATAACCGAGCCCGACAATTAACGTCAGGGTTGATGCGGTAAATAAAAAGCTGATCACCCATTTAAATTCCGCTTGCAATAACACCTGCAGAAAAATCACCGCAATCACTGTGCAGACCAATAATGCTGAACAGGTACAAGCAGTAATCGCCAAGCTGGCGTAATGACGGCGACGCTCAAGGCGACTCAATTCTTTTTGAAAAATATCGGGATTATTTTGTAAATGCAGCGGTAGCTCTTGTTCGGTGAGGCTGCGCCCGCGGTCAATGATGCGCGCGAGCCGGGCTGCCATCACGTTCAATAAACCGGCGATACCGGTTAATAAGAATACCGGTGCAAGCGCAAGCTGGATCGCGTGGGCGACATCGCTAAAGCTCATCATTACTTCAGGGGTGGAACTCATTAGCTGTCTCTCAGAAATTTTTTTAGTGTCAATGCATTAGACCGTGCTAGCTAGGACTTATGCCGTTTAATCGCCTGTTGCAATTGGCTCAGCGTAACGCTGCGCGCGAGCCCCTGGCTTTTGCTGATGTGTTTGGTCATGGCTTTGCGTGCCTGGCTTTTATTTTTGGCGCGGATTAATTGGCAAATCGCAAAATGTTCTTCGCAGGTTTCGATGACGGATTGACGATCAGGAAATCCTAACCGGCGCAGGATGCGGATATTGTTGTTGATATCGCGCAGGTAATTGGCCAGCACCGGGTTGCCGCTGCCGATGGCGATGCCGATGTGAAAAGCTTCTTCGCGCGCTTTGATTTCTTCCATATCCAATTCATCGTCCAGGCGCTCGGCATTCCAATCTTCTTGCAGCGCATCCAGATCCTCATCTTCCATATGATCGCAAGCGAGTTCGACGGCGCTGGCCTCGAGCATGATGCGCACGTCGTAATACTGACTGATGGTTTCTATATCCACCGAGCGCACAAAACAGCCCTGCTTGGGCATGATGGTGATTTGGCCTTCGGTTTCCAGGCGCTGCAAAGCGGCGCGCACCGGGGTGCGGCTGACTTGAAAATCCTCGGCGATTTCAGATTCAGTAAGGCGTGTGCCGGGGTAGATCTCAAAATCGATAATCTTTTGTTTCAACTGGTCGTACACCAGTTGTGCCGCTGATTTGGGGGTTGTCAAAACACCTGCTCCGTTTGCTGATCTGCGTTTGCTGACACGCCGGTAGTTTGATGGTAATAGATGCATGGTAGGCGAGCACCTACACCTTGTAAACCAAGGCCGCTAACGCCTTAAAGTACCGCACCTATCGCCCTGCGGCGGTGCAAGATGCCAAGACAAAGCGTTGGTTTAGTGCTGTCGCACAGCTAATCCTCAATCGCACACTTACCGAAGCTTACACGCCCACCCGACAAAATCCTCAAATAATTCATCTGCTTACCCATCATGCTCTAGCTCATTTTTCGAGCTGGCACAGGTTATGCAAAACACATCGTTGTATACAACGATGAACATCAAAACGAGGAAATGCTCATGAGGATCGCACCAACAATAATCGCGAAGACCCTACTCACTAGCACCAGCGGCCTTGCCCTGCTGTTGCTTGCCAGCACCACCATCGCCCAATCGTCCGTTGTATTCAAGGGCGAGCTGGATGTTTACGCCAGCGATTATGAACCAGCCGGTGATGACGATGCGGAAGGCACCCAAGGTATCCAATCCAATGGCATGACCACTTCCTGGTTGGGTGCGCACGGCAAACACGAACTGGGCAATGGCTTGACTGCCATCGCTGGGGTGGAGATGTTTTTCCAGCCCGATTCCGCGGAGCAGGGGCGTTTTGACGACGATATCTTTTTTGCCCGCAGCGCCTATGTCGGTCTGGCGGGAGGATTTGGCGAAGTGAAGATGGGGCGCACCACCAGCCTCTATTTTTTATCGACCATTTTGTTTAACCCCTTTGGCGACTCCTTTGCCTTCTCGCCGATGATCCTGATGGGATATGGCGGCGGCGGGCTTTATGGCGACACCGGCTGGAGTGATTCAGTGGTCTACAGCCTGCCCAAAATGGGCAATTTCAATACCAGTATCGCCTACGCCTTCGGCGAGGAAGAGGGAGATACCAGCACCAACAAAATCGCTGCCAATGCCTTTTATACATCCGGCAACCTCGGCCTGACCGCCGCCGTGCAGAAAGTTTCCGGTACCCAGCCGGGCGCAACCAGTTTGCCTATGGATGACAGCCAGACCGCCGCCATTGCGGGGCTGAGTTATGCCATCGGCAAAAGCACGGTTTATGCGCAGTACCAATTACTGCGCGATGAGCTTGCCACCGGCGATATCGACCGCGACACGCTAGTGCTAAGCGCCTCTATTGCCGCCGGCCCCGGCTCCGTCTACCTCAGCTACGGCTTGACCGAAACCAGCACCGCCACTGACGAGTACGACCGCAATATCTACACACTGGTCTACAACCTGCCACTGACCAGCCAGTTTGATACTTACGCCGCCTATACCAGCGATGACCCCGACCTGGCCGAGCAGACCGGCCACACGCTCGGCGTTGGCGCCCGCTTCCGTTTTTAACCTTTTATTGATGTACGGGAAGAACCGCTTATGACGACCTACCTCTTGCCTGCCGAACCAGCGCCACTGGTGCTGGAATTCGCCAAAACCGCGCTGGTGATTATCGATATGCAGCGCGATTTTCTCGAACCCGGCGGGTTCGGTGCGAGCCTGGGTAACGATGTGAGCCTGCTGCGCTCGGCGATCGCCCCCTGCCAACAATTACTGGCGGCGGCGCGCGCGGCGAAGTTGCTCGTCATTCACACGCGGGAAGGACACCTGCCGGATTTAAGCGATGCTCCGCCCGCCAAGATCGAGCGGGGCACACCGGCCTTGCGGATCGGCAGCCCCGGCCCTATGGGGCGGATTCTGATTCGCGGCGAGCCGGGCCACAGCATTATTCCCGAATTGGCACCGATCGACGGCGAAATCGTGATCGATAAACCGGGCAAGGGCGCGTTTTATCACACCGATCTGGGCGAGCTACTCAAGGAGCGCAAGATCGAAAACCTGCTGGTATGCGGCGTCACCACCGAAGTCTGCGTGCATACCACCGTGCGCGAGGCAAATGACCGCGGTTACCGCTGCGTGGTGGTGAGCGATGCCTGCGCCTCTTACTTTCCTGAATTTCACCGTGTTGCCGTGGCGATGATATCGGCGCAGGGCGGCATTTTCGGCTGGGTCGCCACCACCGCGCCCCTTGTCAACGGCATTCACCGGGCTCACCACGCGACATAACCACTATCGCTGGCGCCTTTTACCGCTGCATCACATTCCGGCCACAAGAGTCAGGCCTACTAACACTTTGGAGGGTACCGCTATGCAAACTATCAAACCCGCGCTTTGGGTACCGGGCGATTGGAACGCCTTGTTCGGTTTTGGCACCAATATCCTGGTTAACCTGCTGGTACTTACAGGACTGCTGCGCTTTGTATTGCAGATGCCCGACGACATCGTCTTTGGCCGAATACTACCTGCGGTGGGGCTAATGATGTGTTTGAGCACGCTCTATTACGCTTACCTCGCCTACAAGCTGGCGAAAGAAACAGGGCGCACCGATGTCTGCGCCCTGCCTTCGGGCATTAGCGTGCCGCATATGTTTGTGGTGGTGTTTGTGATTATGCTGCCCATCAGCCTCACCACCGGCGACCCCATCAAAGGCTGGGAGGCGGGTCTGACCTGGGTGTTTGTGCAGAGTTTTGTGCTGATGATCGGTGGCTACATCGCCCCTTACATCCGCAAAATTACCCCGCGCGCCGCACTGTTGGGAACTCTGGCCGGTGTGTCCATTGCGTTTATTTCGCTGCGCCCGGCGCTGGAAATGTTTATGACCCCGGTGATTGGCGTGGTCTGTTTTGCCATTATCTTATTAAGCTGGTTTGGCGGGGTGCGCTATTTCAAAGGTATTCCTGCAGGCCTGGTAGCCATTGCAGTGGGAACGTTAATCGCCTGGGGCTCAACCGCTATCGGCCTCAATTTTGGTGGACTCACCCTGCAGGGGCTGACCCAATCGCTCACCAGTTTTGGCTTCTCGGTGCCCATCCCCGCCGTTGGCCATGTGTTTTCCGGGTTTGAATTTATCGGGATCATCCTCGTCACCGCGATCCCCTTCGGCATCTACGATCTGGTCGAAGCCATGGACAACGTGGAGAGCGCCGCCGTCGCCGGCGACAGCTACCCCACCACCCGTGTGCTCACGGCCGATGGCGTGATCAGCCTGATCGGCTGCTGCATGGGCAACCCTTTTATCAATGCGGTTTACATCGGCCACCCCGGCTGGAAATCCATGGGCGGCGGCATTGGCTATTCCGCCGCGACGGGCATTGCGGTGCTGGTGCTCTGTTGGCTGGGTATTATTGCGGTGTTTTCCTCGGCGATTCCGCTGGTGGCCATCTCGCCCATCCTGCTCTACATCGGCATGCTGATCGGCTCGCAAGCGTTTCAGGAAAGCCCCAAATCCCACGCGCCCGCGATTATTGTTTCACTCATGCCGCACCTCGCTGCCTGGGGCAAATTGCAAATCGATAATGTACTCGGTGCAGCCGGCACCAGCGCTGCCGCCGTCGGCATGGATAAGCTCGCGCAAAACGGAGTGCTCTATGAAGGATTATCGGTACTGGGCGGTGGCGCGATTCTGGGGGGCTTGATGCTCGGCGCCATTACCGCGTTTATTATCGACCGCAACTTCATTAAAGCTGGGGCATTTGCTTGCGCGAGTGCAGTGCTGACGTTCTTCGGTTTAATGCACGGTGAAGCGATTGGTATTGCGGAATCACCCACGGTTGCCTTCGCCTATCTCGCGGTTGCGGGTGTTTTATTTGCCTGCGCAAAATTCAGTGTGGTATCGACCAAAGCGCCGGCAGAAGATCACGAAACAGAAATCATTGAGCCAGCACATTAATTACGGAGCGATTATGTCGATTTATTTAAACAGCACACCCTACAAATGGCCCTACGATGGAGATCTGCGCCCGGCAAATACCGCGCTGATTATTATCGACATGCAAACGGATTTTTGCGGCAAAGGCGGTTACGTGGACACCATGGGTTACGACATCAATTTAACGCGCGCACCGATTGAACCATTGCGGAAATTATTGCCGGCGCTGCGCGCCGCCGGCTTCCACATTATCCACACCCGCGAGGGGCATAGACCGGACCTCGCCGATTTACCCGCAAACAAACGCTGGCGCTCGCGGCAAATCGGCGCGGGTATTGGCGATGAAGGCCCCTGCGGAAAAATTTTAATTCGCGGCGAACCGGGCTGGGAAATTATTCCCGAGCTGGCACCCATCGCCGGTGAAGTGATAATCGACAAACCCGGCAAAGGTTCTTTCTACGCAACGGATTTGGAAATGGTGCTACACCTGCGCGGCATTAAAAATATTATTCTCACCGGCATCACCACCGATGTGTGCGTGCACACCACCATGCGCGAAGCCAATGATCGCGGTTTTGAATGCGTGCTGCTCAGCGACTGCTGCGCCGCAACCGACCCCGCCAATCACGCGGCGGCATTGGCGATGATCCACATGCAGGGCGGCGTATTCGGTGCCGTCGCCACTTCAACCGATTTACTCGCCGCACTGGAAACCTAGGAGAAACGCATGGAAGAACACGCGGAAAAAAAATTGGTGTGGAGCGATTTATTATCAATGGATTTCGATTCACCCACATTGCATTGGCAGGACTTTCGCAAAGGAGTAGACATGCTGCCCCTCCACGGTGACCCAACGCAAGGATGCTCCTGCGCCCTGCTCCGCTACCAACCCGGCGCCCACATTCCACGCCATCTGCACGTGGGAATGGAATTTTTATTAATCTTGCGGGGCAGCCAACGCGATGAACGCGGCCAGTATCACGCAGGCACTTTTTTAATTAATCCGGCAACGAGTAGCCATGAAATTTTTAGCGAGGAAGGTTGTGTGGTGTTGGCGGTGTGGGAGAAGCCGGTGAAATTTATAAGTGCTGCAGACTAGAGTTGTAGGGACGCCGCTTGCTGCGCCCAATCCATCCGATAAAAGAAAAAGACCAAACAAAAAGACAGGGCGCAGCAAGCAGCGCCCCTAGGTGGCAGATCGTAACTCGTGGTTTTGTGGAATACTTAAGCGTAGCAGATTTATTAAGAATTTTTTGTTTTCAGATAATGCCGAAAACTAGTCCATAGCTCAGTTAGAGCCAGCAAGACCAATGAAATTGAGCTAGCGTATGCCAGATAACCACCGAGCAGTATTTTTTCAGACCAAAGCGTAACGCTAAATACTACATACAGTGCAGCACCGCTAAAAAGCAAGAACCCGGCAGCTGTTTTAATTTTTGTAGGGCTTTTTCGCGTTGCAAAAAACATAGCAAATGGAGCTATTAAAGCCAGAGCATTTAGCCATGAACCAATCTCCTTAGATGACTTAAATACATATTGCTTTTCTACAACCATTTCAAATTGTGCTTCAGCATCTTGTTTATCACTCGTTGTGCATTGCGATAGCGGAAAAAATAGGCAGCACATTAATAATACGGAGAAAAAGAACTTTAGTTTTACGATAATGGTCATTTCTTTTTCCTGCTAAACGTTCGGCTCAGCCACAGATTGCAAGTCGCGCATGTAATAAATCTAGCGCAACGATATTGCATAAGCGCCACCTACAATTCGTCATGTGCAATGCCTTGATAATTACTTGCTGTTACTGATTTGCGTTTCAATAGAGCTGTCCAATAACTCTTCGGTATCCGAAGAGTAACTAAATGATTGAACTACCCAAAAACGTTCTTGCTTATAAAAACGAAAATGTATCTCAAATGGCTGCATTTCACTTAAACATATGTATACATCTTTTCTTATTCTTTGAATAAGTGTTTTAGAGGCCAATTTTTCGCAGTTTGTGGGGCTTCCAACCTGCTGAATGAAAGATGCAAATTGGAGTTTTGTACGATCAACATCAGCCCTCTTGTCAGCGAAAAATTTGTTACTTGATATTGCATAATCGAAAGCTTCATTTGTTTTCTTTGCAACAAGTAATGAGATTGTCTTTTTTATTACAGCATCCGGTTCTATACCCTCTGCGACAGCAGAAGCACTCACTGATAGTGCGAGCACACTCAAAAACACCTTAAACATAAACTTCCCCTTGTTGCTCATTGATATCAGCGGGTAGATTTTAAATTCAGCTTACGGAATACTTTTGGACAGTAGGATTCTATTCCTTAGCACATCCGACTGTTATAGAGTTTTTAAAATTGATTTGGCAATAATTTTTTTTGTTACTATTTGACTATTTACCAACTCAACAAAAACTTCACTCTCACTTACCACTTCATAAGTTGCTTGTGCTGTAGGAACAACTTCAACTACTGACTCAATATAAGTAGCATTGAGCGGTGTAATAGTCACAACTTTTACCGCTGTTTGCTTATAACTATAGCCAGGAATCGATTTCCATGCGTTTGCCATCCCTTCAATATACTCCTTTTTGGTTAGCTCGGAAGTAGAGACCTTTGCACCAGAAGAGCTTTCGATATGCATTTTAACGTCATCTGCCAGTTTTTCCGAAAGGCATTCAACGCTCTTTTTCTCAAAACAGTCATTTACAGAAGAAATGTATGTATTAATACTTTGCTGCGTAATTTTTACCGCATTTGACTCAGTTGCTGAAGCAGTAGGAATGACAAAAATCAATAACAAATAAAATGCAGCTTTCATTGAATCAATCTCATTTTTTATATAACGAATGATATGTGCCACTTACACACAGCTATGCACTGGCGTTACTTATCGATGATGCCACAATCACGAGAGGAGCAATTTTCATGAATCTTACACCACTCAGTATCGATGCCGCGAACGAAAAAATAGCCAAAAAAACACATCCTCAAAATCAGAAGATTAGCGTTATGCGGATGGCCAGGTATCTTGCGGCGATAAAACTTTCTTTGACCCACCGTCTAAATGCTCAACCAACCCTTTGGGGTAGTGATCATTCATCTCACTCCGCGTATGCACAAATTCCAAATTCGGACCAAAAAAACACGTATTACTTAAGCCCAAGAGTTCGTAGATAATTTCTGGCAGTTTATCATTAAGGATTGGGCGGTCAAATGTAATTCCCGTTATGCCGGTAGCTGAATCGCCCGAAAATGACATGCAATCACAAATATCACCAACTTTTGATACAAACTCCAGCCCGAAATCCCCCTCTACAATCTCTCCATACTTTTTTAAAATTCCTACAAGGTCGCCATAAGGTATGCTACCGATATCGCCATTCTCAAATTTAAGCAGATATACTTTATAACCCATTCAACTCACCCAGCTTTTTTCCCCAAAGGCATTGCCGATATTCAGGTTGTCACCGCGAGAACTATTCGGCTGCTCACTACGCGAACATCGTAAAATCCATCCATAACATTATTAAACGGCACATAATACTATTGCCGCAGCAAGGTTTTCTCTTGCTCGACGTTCTAACAGCTCGCAAAAATAGGCGTGATGATAAATATTTTCCCTCGCCAAAAATCCCTGCAGAATTTCTTTGCGTTTGTTTTTAAAAATGAATGACGGAACCCACTGGTATTCCTTTCGCACATTAGCTTCAAATGCTTGATAAATATCCTCAGGCGCACCCAGTATTGCCAGATCAATATCAACGACCAATCTCTCATCATTACCAATCAATTCGGCCGAATGGCAGGTTGCCATAATCAGCTTATGAACTCGCTGAATAATCTCAGCGGAAATATCATTTGCCGCAAGAAATTTCGCACACCAATTAGCGCTATCCAATTCATTGGTGGAAGACATGGGTTTATATATCGCATCGTGAAACCACAAGGCCAATTCTACTTCTGCAGGATGTTCGGCCAAATGTTGCGCAGCATCGAAATGCTGTAGGCAGGCGTTGATGTGAGCATCGCTGTGATAATGGCGATGTTTTTCGGTGTATGCGCGAATAAGCTCAGCATAGGTTGATTGGTTATCTGCCAGCCCAAATTGCCGCATTAATTCAATCCAGCGAAGTTGTTCCATCAGGCTAATCCTGACTCTTTATTCACTGCTGTATCCAAATCAACAGGAGCAATTTTTGCTGCTATGGATTTTTCTTGCAAGGCGACAAAGCAATACGTTGGCGAGGGACTTGCGTAATCGGAGTCAACGAAAAGCTGCAAAGAAGACATGAGTCTGTCCTTTCTTGATAAGTGAAAGCCAAGGATAGTGCTATGTCATTTGCAGCCAGTCAATATGGAAATGGTTTGTTGGTTCCCGGCCAACCAGCCAAGTAAGTAACCTTCCTGTGCGGCTATGCCGATACTAAGCGATCAAACCCCTTTGCATAGCTGCAAAGGGGTTCGAGTGATTTAACGCAGAACTTCCTTAGAGATAACCCACCTTTTTACCAAAGGCGATTATGTTAGTGCCGTATTCACCGCCCCATACATAACCAGTACGACGCTCTTCAGACATTTTGGTGATGTCATAAAATTTGCTGCCGTCACGGTCACTGAAGAAGCCGCGATTGCTGTTCAGGTCGTAGAAGCGATACCACATTTTGCTACCGGCTTTCGGGATGATCGGATTCACTTTCGCTTTCGATCTGTCGTAGGTGTAGCCTTCGAGGTAAGTATTCGGGCTATTAAACCAATTCAATGCGGCCTTCACTGCTTTTTGCACATCGGCAGTTTGCGGTTGTGTCATCAGGAAGCCAATCACACCAATAGATTCACTGCCACTGAGTGATTCCAATTCATAGGCGCGCGCTTTCTTCGGTAAATAATCCGTTGCACCATGCTGTGCACACCAGACGGTCAGCGTGCCGTTTTGTTTCCACTGCGCTTTCAAAATATAGTCAGTGCCTTTGGCGACAGCAGTTTTGAAGCGCGCGCGGTCAGCATCGCTGAAGGTATCGTTATCGAACGGCGCCATTTTTTTCGCAGCGAAATCCAGCACGGTTAACGCGTAGGCCATGCCGTTATCGTTGAAGGTTGCGTGATCCGCATAACCGCCTTTGAGTGGATAAAATTGTGGCAAAGCTCCGGTGCTGTATTGCGAACTCACAATAAAGTTGGCCGCACGGCGCACCGCATCGCGGTATTTGGTATTGCCACCGGTTTTATAAATTTCGGCGAGATAAACCATTTCGGTAATGGTCGCGCCATTATCGATGGTACCGCTGTCGCTACCGCCGTTGCCTGCGCTCACTGAGTTGTAATCCAGATTTTTTGGCCAGCCGCCGTTCGTTAATTGATAAGACAACACAACATCTGCGCGCGAGCTATTCCACTTGGTGCGCGCGTTGCGCAACCAACTGGCGACCGGATTACCATCCAATGTCAGCATCGCACCGCCACCTGTTGCAGGTGCGGAACTGCTTGCCGCACTGGAGCTGGATTTTACCGATGAAGCAACACTGCTACTGCTTACTGCACCTGCGCATGTTCCTGCTTTGGTGGATGCGCCTTCAATTTTCATTGAGTCGATATTTGCGAGGCCATCGGCAGTGAGCGCGGTAAGTTGCAAACTGTTATTGCCTTGTACTAAATCGATTTCCACGCTCGCGGTTTGCCAATCGGCCCAGCTCGCTGTAGGTGGTAATTGCACGGTGTAATTACCGTTGCTGCCGCCGTTAATCACCAGCGAACCATTGCGATTGGTAGTGCCGCCATTCGCGTAGCGGAAGGTCACCGTGTGACGGGTGCTGGTGGTTGCATTAACGGCCCACACAATCGCGGCACCCTGCGCATTATTGGAGTTGGTGTAGCCATTGCCGGTAAATCCGGCATTGGTACTTTCGGTCGCAACACCGTCTACGCGACAAAAACCCGCTTGCTCTTCTTGAATCGTGAAAGTTGCGGTTGCTGGTGCAGAGCTGCTGGATTTTGGTGTGCTGGAAGGTGCTGCAGAACTGGATGATTTTGAACTGCTGATCGCACTCGATTGAATCGAGCTTGCGATTTTTGAACTCGCCACACTTGCGCTGGATTTACTGGTCGCTACTGATGAGGCCGCTGCACCACATAAACTACCATTCACTTTGGGCGCACCTGCGGTGCCGGTTGCTTGAAATCCAAAACTCGCAGAGGCTTTAGGTGCGAGTGTACCATTCCAATTTAATGCTGTAGCCGTGTAAGGATTTGATCCACTCAGCGTTGCATTCCACGCATTGGTTACACTCACGCCAGATTCTTGCCAGGACACTGACCACCCATTTACGGTAGCGGCGGTATCGTTAGTTACTGTAATTTCGCCAGTAAAGCCTGAGCCCCAATTGTTGGTGACTTTGTAAGTACATGCAGCCCAGGCGGGCGCACTGACAAGAAGGGAGATAGCAGCGGCTAGATAGACACGCGGAAAAATAAATGGGGCTTTTTTATTGTTCATAATCAGTCCAAAAATTAGTAGTGAATTTAATTGAATGTTTTATACACATCACCAACAACTTATCGTCTTGTAATTCGTTGGTTAAAAAAGCTCGCCTCAAGAGTGTTGAGGCGAGAGGGGCTAAGGCGGGCTCTCCGGCCCACCCAGTAAACACGGTATAGTTATTGCGGTCCGGCACAACGCTGAACGAGAGAAGGGACGCTTTCTGCGGCATCCAATTTGTAACTGTAGGGGGCACTGGAAAACGGCTGCACATTAAAATCTTGTCCAGATTCCTTGCGCGTTCCACCCAACCCATAATCTTTACTGCCGGACGTGTTGTCATACACGTTACCCCGAGCAGTAATATGCATGAACAAGTCATACATAAATTGGTGTGGATTTTTTACTCCTTTAAAGTAATTATTTTCAATCAATGCTGCCGCATAGGAACCAACACCAATACAGTAACTATTACCGGTAGAATTGAAAAAATTATTGTATTGATGGCCGAGTCCATACATTACCCGCGGCATACGCTGATCGACATTTTCTGCCCACCAGTTGTGATGATAGGTCACGCGCAATTTACCCCAGTCGGCAGGCTGTGTACCGCCACCGGACCCGTTCAAACTCGCGAGCCGATGATCGTTACTGCGATCACTGTAATAAAATTTTGACCATGACACAGTTTGGAAGCTGGATTGTTTTGTAATGTCTAACAATCCATCATCAGCATCTCTCACTGAAATATGGTCGTACCAAATATTCGTTGAATTGGTGGAGGCAACTGTATCGTAAGGTGCATTACCTTTTCCTTTTCCTTGAATGTGCAAATTTCTAATGATGATATTTTTTACATTTTGCATGGCAATGCCGCCGCGAATTGTTGCGTTTTTGTTGGCGCCTTGCAGGGTTTTGTTACTACCGATACTAATGACTGCTGTGCCCGTATCAATGGTTCCAGAAATAACTACCACGCGCGGAGTATCACCACTGACAGCTGACTTAAATGCATCAAGTGTTGTGACTGTAACGGGGCTAGCATTACCACCACCCGTGGTGCCGCCATTTAACGTGGCAAATCCTTCAATAGATGATGGGCAAGTCGTATTTCCAGTTGAGGATGACGAACTAGATTGGGAAGACACAGCCGGACAAGCAGCGGGAGTTATGCCATTCCCGGTAATTGCTAGATTATCGATATTGGGTAAACCATTCGCTGAATCGGCAACTACTTTTACTTGATTATTACCAGCCGCCAAAGGCAGATTTATTGCCAAGGTTTGCCATTGACTCCACGCACCAGTTACCGGGAAATCCACTGTCAGCACTTGGTTATTGTTGACAAGAATTTTGGCTCTTAGGCTATTCCCGCTTGCATTTGCAAATCGAATTTTGGCTGCATAGGTTTTCGCACCTGCTGTGTTCAAACTCCAACTCACAGATGCTGAGGAATTGTCAGGCGTATCGGTATAACCTGTTGCCGTATAGCCGGTGTTGCTGTTCTTGATAATATCGGAAGCATTGCAGAAGCCGAGATCATTTTCTTCAAAAACCCATACCGATTCGCTTGCTACCGATGAAGAACTTTTAGAACTAGTCGCAACGCTGGAACTACTAACAGCCTTGGAACTTGCCACACTAGAGACAGTACTCGACCTACTGCTCGCCGCACTGGACTTCGATGTGCTAACTGTTGCCCCACACAGACTGCCAGTCACTTTCGGCGCGCTTGCGGTACCCATAGCCTGAAATCCAAATGTAGCGGACGCATTGGGGGCGAGCGTGCCATTCCAGCTTAACGACGTCGCTGTGTAAGGGTTAGATCCGGTAAGCGTTGCGTTCCATGCATTGGTCACATTCGCGCCGGCTTCTTGCCAAGATACCGACCAATTATTCACTGTTTGCGCGGTGTCGTTAACGACCTTAATTTCAGAGGTAAACCCTGATCCCCAGTTATTGGTAACAGTGTAAGCACAGCTCGCCCATGCAGTTGGCGATATAACGGTAGCTATTAATAAAGCAAGAAGGTGATGCCGCGTGACACCCAAGGTATTAAGTTTGGTAGCCATAATGATGATTCCAGAAAATGTTAGGTTTATTTTTATCTACTCTATGCACAGAGTCCCTGCGGAATTGGATACAGCGCTATTTCCACCGCCCACCCTAAGCCTTGTCCAACATCACTTCTTCCGGTTTTATGATTTAAACTACCGCTATCCTTAGGTGATCTTCATTATTTCGCGTAAATTCACATCCATTGTGTGAGCGTGTTTAAATATGAATAGTATTTATTTCCATTTTTCTGATAAATATTCCCTGTATGCTTTGCTCACATAACAATAAATCTCGTGCCCAATTCGAGTAGATCAACATGTCAAACATCACTCAGCTCTATTCATTCGATCCAACCCGACGCGATTTTTCGCCCTATGGTCTTACCTGTGTAAATTGGCAGGCGTCATTAATGCCGCGCCCGGATCACCACAACGAAATCGAAATAAATTTTTTAACGGGCGGTTCAGTTACTTATTTATTGGGTAATAAAAAGGTGGTGGTGAATGCGGGAAGGCTCAGTTTGTTTTGGGCAGCCATACCGCATCAAATTGTCGATTTCACAGATGAAAAACCCTATTTTGTTACGACAATTCCGCTGCACAATTTTTTGCAGTGGCGATTGCCAGAGGAATTTGTGCAGGCATTGATGCAAGGGAATTTATTGTGTGAACCCGATGAGCGACGCGCGGCTGCGGACGTCAATTTATTTGAGCAATGGGTAGCGGATCTTGCACAACCCACGCGCGAAATTACCCGCCCGGTGTTGCTGGAAATACAAGCGCGCATCACCCGGCTAGCGCTGCATTATCACGTGGAAAAACGCGTGGGTAGCACGCGCAATCATCTAACGGGTTTGCCAGAAGCTGGCTTGTCAAAAGTGGAGCAGATGGCTTGTTTTATTGCGCAGCACTACACGCAAAAATTGACAGCACAACAAATCGCTGAGGTCGTCAATTTGCATCCCAGTTATGCGATGAATTTGTTTCAAAAAACCTTCGGCTCAACACTGATTAGTTTTATCACCCAACACCGTGTCGCCCATGCACAACGCCTGCTAACCACCTCCGATAAAACCGTAACCGAGATAGCGTTGCAATCCGGGTTTTCATCTATGAGTCGATTTAACGAAGCGTTTCACCAAATCAGTGGCTGCTCGCCACGGGAATATCGCAAAGCGCACGACGGTTGGGATGACGATCAACAACCTTAGGATAGCGGCGATATTCTTGATTTTCCCAGCAGTAAATCGGCAGCGACTAGACTAAGCTCGCGGGCGATTTCAATTATGCCGAACGGCCTTGTTACCGGAGTTGATCATGAAGTATCGCGCCCTTGTCGCTACCCGGATGCTCGTTGCGCTCTGCTTAGTGTTGCCCACGCTGCAACAAGCGGCACTCGCACAATCCGCGGCAAAACCGCGCGTGATAGTGCTAACCGACATAGGCAACGAACCCGACGATACCC
>NZ_JBRFPI010000050.1:0-16846 GCF_053579595.1 Cellvibrio sp. | reverse complement strand
CGATGATGCCAGCACTCCCACCATAGCCCCAAGTTATTGGTTTAGTGTGGCCGGCTTGGATCAAATTAAACAGCTGCATACCTATTTGGAGTCACTGCCGGAAGTAGGCAAGGTGCAGTCGCTCGCGACTGTTTACCAATTGGCGCATGACATCAATAAGGGCAAGTTGAATGACTTTGAATTGAATGTGCTGCGCAACATGCTCTCCGATGACATCAGAAACTTTTTGATTACACCCTACCTTGTTGATGACGTGCAACAAACCCGCATTACCTTGCGTGTCATTGAAACTACACCGGATTTGAAACGCGCCGAACTGGTGGAAAAAATTCGCCAGTATGCGCTGAAGGATGTTGGCCTTAAACCGGAGCAGGTGAATTTCACCGGCATGTTGGTGCTCTATAACAATATGTTGCAGAGTTTGTTTGCATCGCAAATTGCAACGATCGGCGTGGTGTTTGTATCAATCATGCTGATGATTATTGGTTTGTTCCGCTCATTTAAAATTGCGCTCATCGCCATATTGCCGAATATCCTGGCGGCGGGAACTGTATTAGGTGCTATGGGCTTGGTGGGTATCCCGCTCGATATGATGACAACAACTATCGCGGCGATTGTGGTAGGTGTCGGGGTTGATCAAGCGATCCAGTACTTCTATCGTTATCGGATCGAGTTCGCGCATGACCAAAATTATGTCGAGGCAATGCATCGCTCACACGCTTCGATTGGTCGCGCTATGTATTACACCTCGGTGACGATTATTGTGGGTTTCTCCATTTTGATGCTCTCACAATTTATCCCTTCGATTTATTTTGGTGTGCTCACCGCGTTTGCCATGTTTATGGCGATTGTGGGATCGCTAACTTTGTTGCCAAAGTTAATTTTGATGTTGAAGCCATTTGGTCCCGGAAAATAATTTGTGCATAGGTTGACAATAAAAAAGGGCGCGAATTTCGCGCCCTTTTTTCTTTTGATATCAAGCAATCGATTAATACTATTTAGGCTCTAGGCGAACGTTGTCAAAGTAGTATCCATCGTTCGTTCCTGCTGGACGATTGAGTCCCATGCCAATTTTGATGGTACCTGTAAGCGCAGCTCCTTTGGTTGGATCTACGGTCAAGGTGTAGGTTTTCCACACATCAATGTCATCCCAAATAGTGCCAATTTTGGAGTGGTATGCCGGGTTGGTGTCGCCCGCACCACTGGTGATACTGGTGCCAGCAAGGAAAATAAAGTCTTTGTAGTAGTTGGCTTCTCCATTAGTCAATCCGAGTGTATTTCTGGGGAAGTAAGCATCTAATTTCACGTTGTAGTCTGCCAGGGTTTTTCCTTCTGGCAAACTAACTTCCATGATAGGTACTGCATTGTAATTACCTACGACTACTTTTAGCACGTTCACTGAGCTGCCGTTAGCCGGGAGTCCGGTGACTGAGGCAATGGTAACGACTGTTGCGGTTAGTTCTCCCGGATTCCAGCTAGCGCCTTCATAGGTAGCACCAGCGGTATCGCTCTCAAAATCGACACTGAGCTTGGTCGCCGCGGCAGAGCTGGAGCTGCTGGATACTGAACTCGATGCGGGTTCTGATGAGGCGGCGGGAGTAGAGGAGGCAGGCATACTTGACGCCGGCTCAGATGACGCAGGAGTACTTGATGCCGGTGTAGATGATGCGGGCGTACTTGATGCTGGAGTAGAGGATGCCGGTGTGCTTGAAGCTGCAGGAGTACTTGACGCCGCAGGCGAGCTGGAGCTTAGCGCAACGGAGGAGCTGCTGCTGGATTTCTTGTTGTCACTACCACCACAAGCAGTCAAAGAGGCCGCCAGTGTAATAATTAATGGAAGATGTTTTAGCATGTTAAAACTCCTGAGGGTAACGTATCTGCCCGGGTAGGCAGTATCGGTAACGCGTTATTGTTAGTGTTGCGTATTGCTGGATATTTGATTGCTAAAAAATATAACTAATTGATTTTTATTTAAATTATTGCTTTTTTAAAAGCCTGCATACTTGTATTTCTGCAGTAAATGAAACATAGCACACAAATGTTCTTTGCGACTATAAGTCGAGTGCTTTTTTCTGTGGAGTAAATTGGGGGGAGGGGCAAAGGCTCTGATCCAGAGCCTTTGGGATTTTTATCTATCGAATTACCAATCCATTAGTGCTTTCAGTTGCGGTGCTAAATCTTTGGCCATTGCAACATGTTGTTCGTTAGTGGGGTGTGCATCCTGCATATCGCCAGGATAGTGGTTGGACGTGACTTGATGAACGCGTGAGTCGTTCACGCGTGAGATCGCCTCGCGGATATAATCAATTAACGCTGCTTTTTTATCGCCATTGAGAATGGCTCCTTCCGTCAGCGCGACATGCGCCTGCGGATGATTCACGAGTAATTTGTTGATCAGTTTTACATAGGCGGTCACATAGGCTTCGCGTTCGGGAATCCCTTGGCTAAAATCGTTGGTGCCTATGGCACTGACAATTAAATCCGGTTGATAGTGTGTGTGATCCCAGCGCATCGTCAGGTCACTGTCGCCGACGGCAAACTCATAAAAATCTGACAGATTTGCATCATCGGTTTTTCCATTCCAGCTGCGCACCAAACCGCGCCCACCCCAACAGACTAAGTTCACTTGTGCATTGAGCGCTCTGGCTGTGAGCATGCCGTAGGATTCACGTGCATTCCACCAACGGCTATTTTTTTCTTCGTCTGTTACGCGGTCAATCGCTTCGCCACAAGTAACGGAATCGCCGAGCACCAATATTTTGCGTTTGGGTAGCAGCGGCGCAGATAAAAACTTTTCGCCGGTAAGAGTGAATTGCTTGAGCGTGACCTGCCCCTGCCAATTTTCAGTGCGGTGAATAATTTCTACAGAGTGTTTAGCAGCTTCTGTAAACCTGAATAATTCGACAGTTTGCGGTTGGTTGGTGATCTTGATGGCAGTCGGTGAACCATTGTCGACAATTACATCGACCCAGGAGTTGCCAGTCGAACTCTGCAAATCGGCGGTCAGGGATTTTCCCACAACGTCGGTTTTAACGCTGACGCCGGGAAAACCCAGCAGCAGGCTTTTATCGCTGTTGATGTGGGTGCGTCCCATGGTGGCAATTTCGGTGTTGGCGGCGGGAATGGTAATCATAACGTCGTTGTGTTTTTGCGGGGCGCTGGTGCAGCCAGATAATAAAATAGCGGAAAAAAAGAAGGCGTTGGAAATTTGAAGAAGTTTCATGAGGGCTACCTTGGTGTAATCATTTGTTGGGTAGGCTGGGCAACTTGCCCAGCACCATGAACATTTATTGCAATAATGCGTTGATATCCGGAGTCATTGCATCGGCCCAAACTTGATAGCCTTTGGGAGTCGGGTGCAGGAAATCGGCCATTATGTCAGGTGAAATGCTGCCATCTTTTTGTAGCAGCAGTGGGCCGTAGTCTTTGAAGAAAATAATCTTGTTGTCGCCCAGTTTGGAAATGATCTGGTTGAGCTTTTTGACCTTGCGGCGATTATTTGAACCGGGCGCTTGATCAAACGGAAATACCGCATTTAATAATATTTTGCTGTTCGGCCAGGCCAATTGCAGCTGTTCAACTACGTTGGTTACACCAGCGGCGGCTTGTTCGGGCGATTCTTGCATGCCCCCAATATTGTTGACGCCGATTAATAACACGATCAATTTAGGGTGGATATTCCCGATAGCGCCGTGCTGCAAGCGCCAAAGCACATTACCGGTATTGTCACCGCCAATACCAAAGTTAGCGGCTTTGAGTGGTTTGAAATTTTTCTCCCAAATTGACCAATCCCAACCGGCGGTAATTGAATCGCCAACAAAAAGCACATCGACCTGATCGTATTGCGCAACCACTACATCTTCGGCGTGCATCTTGTCCCAGGTTGAAATAGACATCCAGTCGTATTCAACGGTTCGTTTGGTTGGTGTTGTGCCTGAGGGAGGGGTAGGTGATAGGGCGCTACTTAATTGGCATAAAAATGTGAGGCTGATGCCGATGCAAAGTTGCGCCAGAGTTTTTTGATGCAATTTCATTGTGACTATTCCTGCTCAATAGTGGTGGAAAAATAGCTGCCAAAGGTATTCATCTCAAGGCAATGATTACTGGCAGAACTGTATTGCAGGCCGTGTGTTTTTTTGTGTTTTTATTTAATGCACGATTATGTGCTTATTGTTAGTTTTTTTCAGATACTAATTTTTCAAGCTTAGCCGCTCGTTATGCGCATTCAAACTTTGCACACCGGCGATATTTAAAATCAGGTCAAGTAATTCATCCCAGGGTTCAGCGTTGCGCATGCCTTTTACGGCTTTATCGATACCATTGGCTTTGCGTAGCAGCTGTTGTAACTGTGCGGGTTTTAACCGACGCAGTGCAGCTTGAATTAGCGGCTGACGTTTATCCCAGACGCCCGCTTGTTTTGCCGCCCACTCAAAATGTTTGCCCTGTGCAACCGCTTGCGAGATTTGCACCAGCGCGCGAATTTCGCGCGTTACCGCCCAGAGGATATTGATCGGTTCGGTGCCTTCGGTTTTTAATCCTTGCAATGTGCGCACGGCGGCACGGGCGTCGCCGTGCAGGGCTTTATCGGTGAGACCAAATACATCGTAGCGCGCGCTGTCAGCGACAACTGAGGCCATCATTTCATAGCTGATGCGGTTGTCGGTGGTGAGCAATTTTAATTTTTCAATTTCTTGCGCAGCGGCGAGCAGGTTGCCCTCAATGCGCGAGGCGAGTAAGTCGATGGCATCACTGTCGGCGTGCAAGCCGGATTGTTGTAAGCGTACGCCGATCCAGCGCGGCAATTGCGCGGGGGTAACTGGCCAAATCTGGATATGTTGGCCGGCATCTTCAATCGCTTTAAACCATTTGCTTTTTTGCGTGGCGCCGTCGAGTTTTTCGGTGACGATTAACAACAAGTTATCGGGTGCGGGGGATTGCGCATATTCTTGCAGCGCTTTGCCACCTTTATCGCCCGGTTTGCCTGAGGGCATGCGCACTTCGATAATTTTTTTCTCAGCGAAAAGTGAAAGGCTGTTGGCAGAGGCGAGCAATTGCCCCCAATCAAAACTGGTATCTATGTGATACAGCTCGCGTTCGCTAAAACCATTTTTGCGCGCCGCGGCGCGGATCTGGTCGCAACATTCCTGAATCAACAAGGGCTCATCACCTGACACCAAATAAATCGCTGCCAATGGCTTGGTAAGCGCGGCAGCTAATTGTTCGGCGCGCAGCTTGGGCATTTTATTGTGCTGCTGGTGTTGGGGTGGAGGTTGTTTTTGCGCTGAGATTCTTGACACGGCGCAAAATGGTATTGGACAGGTCACGACGCATTTCCCGCAGCACTAGTTCTTCTTCCTGTGCGGCGCTGTTGGCATTGTTGACATTGTAGTTATAGGTGCGCGAGGTGCGCGCACTTGTGTCCAGCGGAGTGATAATGCCACTGGCATTACTGATGCTGTAGTCCACACGCAGGATAATTTCATAGGCGCTGGTGAGCGCATCGCTACCGACGCCGGCGGTGCGCTTGTCCATTACTTCACGGTTCAAATTGAGCGTGAGTGAGGTTGCGTTGGCTGCAGTTATCTCATTGATTTTGTAGCTGCGCAGTGCTTGGCGCAACGTGTTAATCAGAGGGCTGTGATCGTCTTTAGTGACTATCACTAAATCCATTGGCGTGGTCATCGCCAGCTTATCTTCACCGGCTGCCGAGCCGCGCAAATGCCAGCCGCAAGCGGACACAGTGAGAACTAATAAGCTGACGATAATTTTTTTCATAAATAAATCCGTAGGGCGGGTTCGCGTAGCAACCCGCCGTTGATGATCAATTAGCAACGATGTTTACTAATTTATTGGGGATCACAATCACTTTGCGCACTGTTATGCCTTCAAGGAAGCGCTGCACGTTTTCCTGTGCAAGCGCTTCGGCTTCAAGCTGTTCTTTCGGTGCATCAATGGCGACATCCAATTTGCCGCGCAGTTTCCCATTCACTTGAATGACGACCTCAACGGTTGAGCGGGTCAATGCGCTTTCATCGAGGGTCGGCCACTTTTCATTGAGTGGAATATTTTTGTGTCCGAGTGCTTGCCAAAGTGAATGGCTGATGTGTGGCACAATCGGCGCAAGCAACAAAATCGCTGCTTCCAGCGCTTCGCGTTCAACGGCGAGTCCAAGTGGATTGGCGCGGTCAGCGAGTTTGCTGGTCTCGTTGAGCAACTCCATTGTTGCAGCAATTGCGGTATTAAATGTTTGGCGGCGGCCGTAATCATCGCTGACTTTCTGGATAGTCTCGTGGGTTTTGCGGCGCAAATCTTTTTGCGCTTGCGGGAGTGCACTCACCTCAAGCTTGCCCGGTGTGCCGGCATTCATGTGACCTTCAACTGCTTTCCACAAACGACGCAAGAAACGGTTTGCACCTTCTACGCCGGAGTCGCTCCATTCCATACTTTGCTCTGGTGGTGCAGCAAACATGGAGAATAGGCGCACGGTATCGGCGCCGTATTGGTTGATCAGCTCTTCCGGGTCAACGGTGTTGCCCTTGGATTTGCTCATCTTGGTGCCGTCTTTCAACACCATACCTTGGCAGAGCAAGCGCTCGAAAGGTTCATCGCAGCTCACCAAGCCTTCGTCGCGCATCAACTTGTGGAAGAAGCGCGAGTAGAGCAGGTGGAGGATGGCGTGTTCGATGCCGCCTACGTATTGATCAACGGGCAGCCAGTAATCAGCCGCTGCTTTGTCGAGCATGCCGCCTTCAAAATTTGGGCAGGTGTAGCGCGCGTAGTACCAGCTGGATTCCATAAAGGTATCGAAGGTATCGGTTTCGCGCTCAACCGCTTGGCCATCCAGCTCAGCTTTACGCCATTCGGGGTCGGCTTTGATGGGCGAGTGAACGCCGTTCATCACCACATCTTCCGGCAGCAACACGGGCAGCTTGTGTGCAGGAACCGGAATTTCGCCACCATCGGGCAGGTTGAACATCGGGATAGGAGCGCCCCAGTAGCGTTGGCGCGATACACCCCAGTCGCGCAGGCGATAGTTGGTTTTCACCTGGCCCTTGTTAGCCATTTCCAGGGTGCTGGCGATGGCATCGAAGGCGGCGTTGAAATCCAGACCGTCGTATTCGCCTGAATTAACCAGCACGCCTTTTTCAGTGAAGGCGGCTTTAGTCAGGTCGATTGCTTCGCCATTCTGCGGCGCAATCACTTGAGAGATAGGCAGGTCGTACTTCTTGGCGAATTCGTAATCGCGCTGGTCGTGCGCGGGCACGGCCATTACCGCGCCTGAGCCGTAATCCATCAATACATAGTTGGCGATCCACACCGAAACCGGTTCGCCGGTAATTGGGTGCAGGGCTTTAATGCCGGTGTCAATACCGCGTTTTTCCATGGTCGCCATATCGGCTTCCGCAACGGATTGCACTTTGCATTCAGCGATAAATTGCGCGAGCGCTGGATTGGTCTCTGCCAGCAATTTGGCGATAGGATGTTCGGCCGCAAGGCTCACATAGGTCACGCCCATAATGGTATCGGGGCGGGTGGTGTAGATATCAAAACCAGTGAATTCGCCTACCGGTGAGGCCAAATCAAAATGCATATCCAGACCGCGACTTTTGCCGATCCAGTTGCGCTGCATGGTTTTGACTTGCTCGGGCCAGTTCGGCAGTTTGTCCAGATCGGCTAATAATTCGTCAGCGTAGGCGGTGATTTTGATAAACCACTGCGGAATCTCTTTGCGCTCAACCAATGCGCCTGAGCGCCAGCCGCGTCCATCGATCACTTGTTCGTTAGCCAATACAGTGTGATCCACCGGGTCCCAGTTCACGGTCGCCATGCGCTTGTAAACCAGACCTTTTTGGTAAAGACGGGTAAAGAACCACTGTTCCCATTTGTAGTATTCGGGTTTGCAGGTGGTCAGTTCACGCGACCAATCAAAGCCAAAGCCGAGCTGTTTCAACTGGCTGCGCATATGGTCGGTGTTGGAGTAAGTCCATTTGGCAGGCGCGGTTTGATGCTTGAGTGCAGCGTTTTCCGCCGGTAGGCCGAAGGCGTCCCAACCCATTGGATGCAATACGTTTTTACCCTGCATCCGCTGGTAGCGCGCGATCACATCGGTGATGGTGTAGTTGCGCACATGCCCCATGTGTAGCTTGCCGCTAGGGTAGGGAAACATCGCCAGACAATAGAACTTTTCTTTGCTGCGATCCTCAATAACCTTGAAGCTTTGGTGTTCTTCCCAGTACTGCTGGGCTTGGGCTTCAACTTCGGCGGGAGTGTATTGTTCGTGCATGGGGCGCTCTTGCATTGATTGTACGGCCTATACTTAGGTTGGATTTTTTACTTACTAAAGGTAAAAAGTTGCGAAAGGCGGTGATTATAGAGGCTGTACTGCCTATGTGGGTATAAATATCTTGAAGCGCTAGCGGGAGTTATTTGCCATGAAGCCGACTGACAATGTGACCAACAAATCTGCCAACAATCCTTATCATGTTATCCAACCGGATTTGCCTTTTAACCCGGAAGAGACCGGTGCACTCGGAACGCTGAAGCACGAGGTAGGCGACCTGGTTAAGCTCGAACTCACTGCCGAGCAGATGGTGGGTGAGGAGGTTGATCTGGCCAAAGCCTACATCCGCGAGGATGCCCAAGGGATTTGGAGCGATATGAAGCTGGGGCTGGCGGAGCTGGAATTGATCACCGGCGATTGGCTGCTGCGTGCAGCTGACCCCACCCGTGTGGATTGGCAGTTGCATCACTGGTGGGAGGATGAGGAGTCGCAATTCCGCCACTGAAATCCCATTACGCCATTTATCCGATAAATTTGCTAAGCTCTCGCTCGCCTGATTTTTGATAAGAACTGAGCGAGAGAACCCATGCCTGTATTCCGGAGCCGCACCTTTTTTCAGAACTGTATTTGGGGTGCGCTTGCCCTGCTGTTATCGTCCGTCCTGCCGATTGTTGGAGTGGCCCAGCCTGTGAGTGAATTGCCTGTCGATCCTATTTATTTATGGGATGAAAAACCCATGGTCAGTCCTGACCGCGAGCATATAAAAGACCAGCGTGTTTACGCGGTAGATAATCCGGCGATGATCCCTTATTGGCCCGCTGTCGATAAAGCCAATGGCACGGCGGTAGTAATTTTCCCTGGTGGCGGTTATGTGCGGCTGGCGATTGACCACGAGGGGCACGATATCGCCAAGTGGTTTGCGGCGCGCGGTGTTGCGGCCTTTGTGGTTAAGTACCGGATGCAGGAGTACGGCTTTCCTGCCCCTTTACTTGATGGCTTGCGCGCGGTGCGCCAGGTGCGTAAACACGCGGATGAGTGGGGGATAGATCCAGCTAAAGTGGGGGTGATTGGTTTCTCGGCCGGTGGCCATCTGGCGGCGAGTGTTGCCACCCGTTCCGATTTCACCTTAGCGCTGGATGACCCGCTCGGCGATATCAGTGCGCGCCCTGATTTTGCGATTCTTGGCTATCCGGTTATCGCCCTTTACGGCCCTGATGCGCATGCGGGGTCGCGCAAAGCGTTACTGGGTGAAAATCCTGACCCCAAAAAACTGCATGACAATTCCTTACAATTTCAGGTGACGGATAAGGTGCCACCGGTGTTTATGCTGCATGGTATCGGTGATCAGGCTGTGCCGGTGGGCAACAGCCTCGCGTTTTTTTCCGAGGTGCAAAAGCACAATAAACAGTCCGAGTTACATATTTACCAAACCGGCGTTCACGGTGTGGGGATGATTCAGGGGCAGGGCAGCGTATCTAGCTGGCCAGATTCTCTTGAACGGTGGCTAAAGCAAAACAACTGGATTCAGTAACACTATGAACACAAATAGCAGAAGGAATACGAGCGCAACCTTTTGGGAGAGACGCAGTTATGGCGCGCAATAATTTGGCGACAATGCAAGGCATGGTGGAGGTAGAACAGCAACTGCAGTGTGAAAAAGCAATTGCAATGTATCGCCAACTGCCGAATGTATTGATTTTTACCTTTGTCGCCTCGTCGGCGTTGGCCCTTTATTTCCAGGAAGCGACCAGTCAATTGTCACTACTCCTGTGGTGGGGGAGTATGCAACTGGTTAGCCTTTTGCGTCTTGGCAGTTTGTGGTGGTGGCATCAGTCCCTGCGGCAACAGCATCAAAACTATACTCAGATGATCCGGCTATTTATGTTGGGGGCACTGGTATCGGGTGGTGTTTGGGCGAGCTTTTCGGTTGCCTATTTTAACGATGCGCCTGCCGCGCAGCGTTTGGTTATAGCACTGGTAATGGCGACTATCGCGGCGGGCAGCATCAATGTGCTCATGTTGGTGCCTTGGGTTGGTCGACTATTTATGGCGTTGTTGATTGGTCCGCTAGTGGTGTTGTTTGCAACGACGGGCGCCATGGATGATTTGGTTGTGGCCGGGCTGAGCTTGGCGCTCTTTATCGGCCTAACAGGTTTTGCGCGTGTATCGCGCGATAGTGCGCTTCACTTGTTTGCTGCAGCTCGCGATAAAGATCGCAGCATTGCTGCTGCGCTTAGTCAGCGCGATGAACTGGCAAGGGCCAAAGATGATTTGGAGCTGCGCCTTGCTGAGCAGATCGAGACACTGCAATTTGAAATCGCTCTGAAAGAGCGCTATGCGCAAGAGTTGGCGCGGGTGGCGTCTTCTGATCCGCTTACAGGGCTGCTAAATCGCAGCTCTTTTGAGCGTGAATTGCGCCAGCAAATCGAAATGTCACGCGCCAATAACAGCTGTCTGGGAGTGCTGGCGATTGAAGTGCTGCGTTTTGATGTTATCGAGTTACAGGGTGCCGCCGTTAGTGAGCAGATTTTGCTGGTGTTGGCAGATCGCCTAAAAAGTGCCATGCCGCGCGGCAGCCTGATCGCCCGCTGGGGTGGCTCGGAGTTTGCGGTCACCATGAACACACAGGGGCGCAAATGGGTGCATGAGGCGGCGCTGCTGCGCGGAATTTTGCAGCAGCCGATTGAAACCGGCGCAGGCGTTATGCGCATCGATGTCATGATCGGAATCTCAGCTTTTCCCGGGGAGGCGCGTGATGCCGAACAGCTTCTCTATCAAACGTCTATCGCCCGCCACAGCTTGCGCCAGCAGGGAACTGGCGGGGTAAAACTATTCGATTTGGCTTTGGATGTCGGTATCCAGCAGCGCCAGCGTTTGCGCCGCTCCCTGCATTCGGCGCTGGAGGCGGATGAGTTGTCGCTGGTGTTTCAACCCATAGAGCCCTGCGGTACTTCTATCCCGCGCAAAATGGAAGCCCTGTTGCGCTGGGATGAGCCAGAGTTGGGGGCAATCTCGCCACTCTTATTTATTCCGGTTGCAGAAGAGAGCGGGCTGATTGTGCCGCTGGGGCGCTGGGTACTTATGTCTGCTTGCAAGTCAGCAACGCAGTGGTCGGGCGATGCTGTGGTTAGCGTCAATGTCTCCATCCATCAAATTTTGGGCGGCGACCTGTTGGCTGATGTTAACGCGGCGTTGAAGTCCTCGGGGTTGGCGCCCGAGCGATTGGAGATCGAAATTACCGAGAGCGTTTTTTCCCACGATATAGATCTGGTGTGCTCGGTACTGGAACAGATTCGCGCACTGGGTGTTAGTTTGGCAATCGATGACTTTGGTACAGGCTACTCGTCGCTGGCCTACTTGCGGCGGCTGCCGGTCAATATCATCAAGATTGATCGCAGTTTTATCACCGATCTCGACCATGACGCGCGCAAATTGCTGCTCGCGATTGTCGGCATGGCGCGCGGTTTGGGTTTTCGCATTGTGGTTGAGGGGGTCGAAACCGAGCAGCAGCGCAACCTGCTGGTGGCGATGGGGGTGGATTATTTGCAGGGTTATCTGATATCCCGCCCCATCCCTGCCCGTAATGTGGCTGGCTGGTTGTCGGCACCCAGCTCGCTCAATGCGTGATTGTCGCTTTTGCTTGCGATTGATTGGCCATTTGGCATACAATCGCCGCCCCTGAAATCAGGTATACGACGCTAGTCCCAAACGCCAAGGCATGTCGCCCGGCTACTTCGTGTCGTCCAAGCGTTGTTTTTGGAGCAAAGAATGAGCGCATATGCAATTTTTGAAAGCGGTGGCAAGCAACATCGCGTAGTTGTGGGTGAAACCCTCAAACTCGAAAAAATCGATTTCACCACTGGTGGCGTTGTTGAATTCAACAAAGTGTACCTGGTTGCCAACGGCGCAGACGTCAAGATTGGCGCTCCTGTTGTTGAAGGTGCAACTGTTACTGCTGAAGTGGTTGCTCATGGCCGTGCCGACAAAGTGAAGATCATCAAATTCCGTCGTCGTAAGCACCACATGAAGCGTCAAGGTCATCGTCAGTGGTTCACCGAAGTGAAAATCACTGCTATCAAAGGTTAATTGAGGAGGCTATAAAATGGCTCACAAGAAAGGGGTTGGTAGTTCTCGTAACGGTCGCGATTCAGAAGCGAAACGCCTCGGTGTTAAAGCCTACGGCGGTGAATTGATTTCTGGTGGCAGCATTATTGTTCGTCAACGCGGAACCAAATTCCACGCTGGCGTAAACGTAGGTCTGGGTAAAGATCATACTCTGTTCGCGAAAGTGGACGGTACCGTTAAGTTCGAAATTAAAGGCGCTTTTGGCCGTCAATACGTAAGCATCATTCCTGCTGCTTAATATTGCGCTAAAATACTAGCCAAGCTTGCTGCTTGCAGTGGGCAAATGAAGAACAATAAAAAAGCCCTGTCGTTCACGATGGGGCTTTTTTATATTCAGGTTCTGATTATATTTATTGTTATTGAATTTTTATTCCTCTGGAGTGCGCTGTGAAATTTGTTGATGAAGCCCCAATTCATGTCGAAGCCGGTAAGGGTGGCAACGGATTCATGAGCTTCCGGCGGGAGAAGTTTATTTCCAAGGGTGGTCCCGATGGCGGCGACGGCGGTGACGGCGGCAGTGTCTTCCTGGTTGCCGACGAAAACCTGAATACCCTGATCGATTATCGCTTTGTGCCCAAATATCGCGCCGAAAATGGCGAGAAGGGCGGCAGTAAGGATTGCACGGGAGCCAAGGGCGCCGATTTATTTTTGCCTGTCCCGGTTGGCACCACTGTTATAGATATCGACACCGAAGAAGTGTTTGGTGATTTAACCGAGCACGGCCAAAAATTAAAAGTTGCCCAAGGTGGATTCCACGGTCTGGGCAATACCCGCTTTAAAACCAGTACCAACCGCACCCCGCGTAAAACTTCGCCCGGTACGGAAGGTGAAATGCGCAACCTGAAACTCGAATTAAAAGTGCTTGCCGATGTGGGCATGCTCGGTTTGCCGAATGCCGGCAAATCCAGTTTTATCCGCGCGGTGAGTTCGGCAAAACCAAAAGTGGCGGATTATCCGTTCACCACACTCGTGCCCAATCTCGGTGTGGTAAAAGTGCAGCAACACCGCAGTTTTGTGATTGCCGATATTCCCGGTGTAATCGAAGGCGCAGCAGAAGGGGCTGGCTTGGGTGTGCGTTTCCTCAAGCATTTAACCCGCTGTCGCTACCTGATGCACATGGTCGATATGGCGCCGGTGGATGAGTCCAATCCCGCCGAAAGTGTGCGTGTCATCGCCAATGAATTGCAAAAGTTCAGCCCGACCCTCGCTACCCGCGAACGCTGGTTGCTGCTCAATAAAATTGACCTGTTGCCGCCCGACGAAGTGGACGCGCGCTGTCAGGCAGTGATTGATGAATTGAACTGGACTGGTCCGGTATTCCGCATTTCTGCACTCAATCGCGACGGCACTGTGCCGCTGACCGGCAAGCTGATGGATAGCCTTGAAGCGGTGTGGGAAGAAGAAAAAACCAACCCCGAAGCGCGCGAGCGCGAAGCAGAATTGCAAAACCAAATGGCACAAGAGGCGCGCGAGCGTATCGAAGAGTTGCGTGAAATTGAGCGCGAAGCCCGCCGTGCGCGTGGCGATGTGGAAGATGATAATTTCAATGAAGACGATTACGACGTTGAAGTTATTTACGTGAATCATTAATCGCCGCCAATTAGCGCCAGCAGCAAAATAGTGTAACCTCACGCCCGGGCAACGCTCCGGGCGTTTTGTATTGATAGCCCGACTTCCTATAAAAATTTCACTTATTTATTCTTGAGCGCATCTTCTTCATGAGCAAAAGAAACATTATTCCCCAAGCCAAGCGCTGGGTAGTCAAAATTGGCAGCGCACTTTTAACCAATGATGGCAAAGGGCTGGATGCAGTAGCAATTGCCGGTTGGGTCAAGCAAATGGCTGAGCTGCGTTTGCGCGGCATCGAATTGGTTTTGGTTTCCTCCGGTGCAGTCGCTGCTGGTATGCGACGCTTAGGTTGGGCTGCTCGCCCGACTGAAATTCATCAACTGCAAGCTGCTGCTGCCGTCGGGCAAATGAGTTTGATCCAAACCTACGAAGTGGAATTTCAGCGCTACGGTTTGCTCACCGCACAAGTGCTGTTGGATCACGACGATTTATCGTCGCGCCAGCGCTATTTAAATGCGCGCTCCACACTGAAAACCCTTATTGGTTTTAATGTCGTGCCCGTTATTAATGAGAACGACACAGTTACTACCGAAGAGATCCGTTTTGGCGATAACGATACCCTCGGTGCGCTTGTTGCGAATTTAATCGAAGCCGATTTGCTGGTAATTCTCACCGATCAAAAAGGCATGTACGACAGCGATCCCCGCTCCAATCCCAACGCGCAATTGCTCAGCGAAATCGCTGCTGATGATACCCGCCTCGAACAAATGGCGGGCGGCACTGGTGGCGCTTTGGGGCGCGGCGGCATGATTACCAAAGTGCGCGCTGCGCGTGTTGCTGCGCGTTCGGGTGCTGATACAGTCATTGTTGGTGGCCGTATCGACGATGCCTTATTGCGCATCGCCGCAGGCGAAAACCTCGGTACTTTTTTGTGGGCTGAACAACAGCCGCAAGCGGCGCGTAAGCGCTGGATCTCCGGCCAATTGCAAACCCGTGGCACCATCGTGTTGGATGATGGCGCAGCGCGCGTAGTGCGCGAGCAAGGCAAAAGTGTTTTGCCGGTAGGTGTAAAAGAAGTGCGCGGCGATTTTACGCGCGGTGATATGGTGATTTGCGTTGATTTACAGGGCAAAGAAATTGCGCGCGGATTAATTAATTACCACGCTGACGAGGCGCGCAAAATTATCGGCAAACCCAGCAGCCAGATATTCGATATTTTGGGTTATCAGGATGATAACGAATTAATTCATCGCGACAATCTGGTTTTAAGTTAATAGGTTGGTGTTGAGTTAATTTGTCTTTTGCTTAATGATAAAAAGCCCGCGAAATACGCGGGCTTTTTTATTGCACAGTATTATTTTTGCGATTGCGACATTTTTGTCCGTAGTGCGATGACCGCTAGCATGCCAAGCAATAACAATAAGCTCGATGGTTCTGGTACGGAAATACTTCCTACATCTACTGCTACTCCATTAATGGTATCGATAAATAGAACGTTGCCGTAAGCATCGCCGATAGCGTTGGCGGTAAGTGAAAAGTTACCGCTGCCGATTGCGACGGCATTTAGCATTACGCTAAACAAGGTGAATTCCCCTGCCTGCATTAACTCCAAATCCAGCGCGTCGTCAAAAGAGAGTTCGAATGCATTTAACCAATTCAATCCAT
This sequence comes from Cellvibrio sp., assembly GCF_053579595.1. Taxonomy (NCBI): domain Bacteria; kingdom Pseudomonadati; phylum Pseudomonadota; class Gammaproteobacteria; order Cellvibrionales; family Cellvibrionaceae; genus Cellvibrio; species Cellvibrio sp. The sequence goes on along the minus strand of NZ_JBRFPI010000050.1, from coordinate 1,206 downwards.
TGCTGCTGTCTTGCAGGCTACCAAAGCCGCTCAGGTCAAGCTGGTTGCCGAGTATTGAATCACCCCACAAAATGCTGCTGAAATTAAACAGGCTGGCATCGTAATTAAAATTTACATCGTAAACGCCGAGTGCGGGAGCGCTTGCATCGCTCAAGCCGCTGATGCGCACCTGCACTTCAATATTGTCGCCAACATTGACGGCAGTTTGATTGGCGATAAGGTCAATGCTAATGGCATGGGCATTGAGCGATAAGCTCAGGCCGAGAGCAAGTAAACCGGCGAATAATTTTTTCATCATAAACTCCTATTAATTAGTTAATGGCGCAGCCAGTGCGAGTGCATTGCAAGGTGAGTGCGCGTGCGTCATTGGCATTAATAATTCCGTCGCCATTCACGTCTCGTTGGTCAAATGCGCTTGGTGTTACACCGCGCGCATTGGTCACAAGCTGCACATCGTTTTTATCGACATCGCCGTCGCCATCCAAATCGATAATTAATTTGAGTGAAACCACTAGCGGATCATGATCGGATGAGCGATAGGCATCGGCGCTATAAAAATTGGCGATTTGTGCGGCGGATTTAAATTCAGTGTTGTAGTCGAGGCTGATAGGTTCGTCGGCGTTGATGTGCCAATCAGCGGCATACAAGACTTGCGGTGTTAATGCATTGCTCGCCAGTCCATGATCCAAATAGCCGGCTTGTCCATCAAATACATAGGAGTAAGCGGCGTCGCCGCCGAAATGGTTAATCAAATCGGTATAGCCAGCGTTGATAATTTGGGTGATGGGGTTTTCTTTAGCGTAAGCATTTAAATCGCCGATGATCAAATAATCGCGATCATTCACGCCGGTTGGATGGGTGCTCAACCAATTTACTAATGCAGTGGCCGCTTGCGTGCGGGTGATATTGCATTTGCCTTGGCCATCGCCGATATCGAGATCACCTAAATCATTACAATCTGAGCCTTTGGATTTCAGGTGATTAACGGCGACTGTAGCTATCGCACGGTTGCTATTGGCGCGGAAACTTTGCGCGAGTGCCGGGCGGTTTTTGGTATCGATAAATTGTGAATCGACATTTGAATCGAGAATGGCAGTTTTACCAATGGCAGTAGCTTTGTCGCTGCGATAAATAAACCCTACAGCGATTTCATCGGTACCGATTTTATTCACTCCTGGATTAATATATTTCCATGCGCTGGTTCCG
>NZ_JBRFPI010000049.1:0-16860 GCF_053579595.1 Cellvibrio sp. | reverse complement strand
TGACTACTGATGAGGATGTGCCGGTCAATGGCCAGGTAGTTGCGCAGGATATCGAGAATGACACTCTCAGCTATGTTGTATCTGGTCAGCCCGCAAACGGCACAGTGGTGCTCGACCCAGCCACAGGTACTTTTGTGTACACGCCGAATGCCAACTACAACGGCGGCGACAGTTTTATCGTGACGGTGAGTGATGGCAATGGCGGTACCACTACCAGTCTGGTTACTATCGGTGTTAATCCGGTGAATGACGCACCGGTCAGCAACGACCAAAGTTTGGTGACCGATGAAGACGTGCCAGTTAGCGGTCAGGTCGTTGCCAGCGATATCGATGGCGATACCCTTGGCTACACGGTTTCAGGCTCACCGACTAACGGCACAGTGACGCTCAATCCTGTGACTGGCAGTTTTGTCTATACACCTAACGCCAACTACAACGGCGGCGATAATTTTGTCGTCACCATCAGCGACGGGAAGGGCGGTACTACTACCAGTACCATTACGATTGGAGTCAACCCGGTTAACGATGCACCGGTTAGCAGTGACCAAAACCTGAGCACGCCGGAAGACACGCCGATTACTGGCCAAGTTACGGCGACTGATATCGACGGCGATACACTGGGTTACGCGGTATCCGGCCAGCCAACTAACGGCACAGTTACGCTTAATCCAGCGACCGGCGGTTTTGTGTATACCCCGAATGTGAACTACAACGGCAGTGACAGCTTTGTGGTCACCATCAGCGATGGTAATGGTGGAACTACTACGAGCCGCATCAATATCGGTGTAATGCCGGTGAACGACGCGCCGGTAAGCAATGATCAAAATCTGACTACGCCAGAAGATACCCCCTTGCCTGGTCAAGTGGTTGCGAGCGATATCGAAGGCGATACGCTGGCCTATGTGGTATCTGGCCAGCCAGCCAATGGCACAGTTGCGCTTGATCCTGTGACGGGCAGTTTTGTCTACACTCCCGGCAGTAACTACAACGGCAGTGACAGCTTTGTCGTCACCATCAGCGATGGCAATGGTGGCACGACCACCAGTTTCATCAACATCGGTGTAACGCCGCTCAACGATGCGCCAGTTTCCAGCGACCAGAACCTGACGACACCGGAAGATACGTCATTGTCTGGCCAAGTCGTTGCCAGCGATATTGAGGGCGATACGCTTGGCTATGCGGTATCCGGCCAACCTACCAACGGCAGTGTCTCCCTGAATCCTGTCACCGGCAGTTTTGTGTACACACCGAATGCCAACTACAGCGGCAGCGACAGCTTTATCGTCACTATCAGTGATGGCAAAGGGGGAGCTACTACCAGCCGCATCAATATCGGTGTAACACCGGTAAATGATGCCCCTGTATCGAACAATCAAAACCTGAGTACGCCGGAAGATACCCCCATCAATGGCCAAATCAGTGCTTCTGATATCGATGGTGGCGCACTGGGCTACCTTATTTCTGGCTCACCGGCCAACGGTTCGGTCACCCTGAATTCTGCGACCGGTAGTTTTGTTTATACTCCGAATGCGGGCTACAACGGCAGCGATAGTTTTGTTGTCACTATTAGCGATGGCAATGGTGGTACTACCACCAGCCGTGTGAATATCGGTGTAACACCGGTAAACGACGTGCCTACTGCAGGTAATCTGAATCTGACCACCGATGAGGACGTGCCCGTCAACGGCGCCATTAGTGCGAATGATCCCGATGGCGATACCTTGTCTTACTCAGTCACCGGCAGCCCGGCAAATGGCACTGTGGTATTGAACCCTGCAACGGGTACATTTACCTATACGCCCAACGCCGGATACGGCGGCAGCGACAGCTTTGTGGTGAGCGTTAGCGATGGTAAAGGCGGCGTGGCGACCAGCACAGTCACTATTGGCGTTAACTCGCTCAATGACAACCCGGTTACCAGCGACCTGAACCTGACAACGGCGGAGGATACCGCTGTCAACGGTGCTATCAGTGCCACTGACCCTGAGAGTGATCCCCTTTCTTACAGTGTGACCGGTAATCCTGCCAACGGCACTGTGGTGCTGAATCCCGCAACCGGTACATTTGTTTATACCCCCAATGCCAATTACAACGGCAGTGACAGCTTTGTAGTTACCATCAGTGATGGCAGTGGCGGCACAACGACCAGTAATGTAGTGATTGTCGTCACCCCGGATAACGACGCGCCCACGGCGACTGATCTGAACCTGACGACCGATGAAAATGCACCAATTAACGGGGCTATCAGTGCTAACGACCCTGATGGCGATGCGCTGGCCTACACCGTTACCGGAAACCCGGCGCAGGGCACAGTGGTGCTGAATCCCGCGACCGGCACTTTCACTTACACGCCCAATTCGGGCTACAACGGAAGCGATAGCTTTGTGGTTACCATCAGTGACGGCAATGGTGGCTCCACGACCAGTACGGTGAACATTGGCGTGAACCCGGTTAACGATGTGCCTGTTGCCAATGCCGATAGCATTAATGTGGCGGAGGGTGGGGTTGCCACTACCCTGGTGGGCGGGGCAACCAGCGTATTGGCCAACGACACAGATGCCGATCTGGATCCTCTCACCGCAATCCTGGTCAGTGGTCCGGCCAACGGAACTCTCACGTTGAATGCCAATGGTACTTTCAGTTATCTGCACAACGGCTCTGAAACGACTACCGATAGCTTTACCTACAAGGTTAACGATGGAACCGAAGACGGAAATACGGTCACCGTCAATATCAATGTCACACCAGTCAACGATGCGCCAATTACCGTTGCGGACAGCATCGCTGTTAATGAAGGCGGTACTGCGACGCTGCTTGAGTCGGGTGCCACCAGTGTGTTGGCTAACGATTCGGATGCTGAAAACAGCCCGCTGTCGGCGATTCTGGTTTCTGGACCCGCGCACGGCACACTGACGCTGAACGCGAACGGTACCTTTAGCTACACCCACAACGGTAGTGAAACCACTAGCGACAGCTTTACCTACCGCGCTAACGATGGCACCAGCAATGGCAACATTGTTACGGTACAAATCGCGATTACCCCGGTGAATGATGCCCCTATCGCGGTAAACGACACAGCCAATGTTGACGAAGGTAGCTCGGTCACAGTGGCTGTCCGTGCTAACGACTCAGATCCCGAAGGCGGCAGTCTAACGGTGGTCTCTGTGAGTCAGGGCGCCAATGGCTCGGTTGTTATAGACGCGGTTACCGGAAATCCGATCTACACCCCGAACGCCGGTTTTTCGGGTAATGACAGCTTTACCTATACCGTCGAAGACCCATCGGGTGAGATCGCCAGCGCGACGGTCAATGTAGTGGTCAAAGCCAATGCCCCCAGCGTGCTTGTGCAAGACCTCAATTCCGGCCCTGAAGATAACGATGTCACCGGTAATGTGCTCACCAACGACACTGACGCAGATGACACCCTCACCGTCGCAAGCTTCCAGGTCGCCGGATTAGGCGGTTTCACCGCTGGCCAGACGGCGCTTATCGCCGGTGTAGGAAGTCTGTTGGTGAATACCGACGGTTCCTACGTCTTTGATCCAGTGGCCGATTGGAATGGCGCGGTCCCCCAAGTGACCTACACAACCAACACTGGTTCTTCCAGCACTTTGGATATCACCGTTACGCCAGTGAATGATGCTCCCGTTGCTGTGGACGATTTTTATACCATCAATGAAGACGAGGCTTGGAGTATGCCTCTACCGGCTTCGGGTCTGGTCACCAATGACTCTGATCCGGATGGCGATTCAGTAAGGGTGGTCATCCTGGAGAATGCCGTCAATGGTACATTGAGCGTTGTTTCAGGAAATCTGGTATTCACGCCGACCACTGAGTTTAGCGGCACAGCGAGCTTTGATTACCGTATCACCGACGACAATGGTGGAGTGGATAAAGGCACCGTGTTTATCAATGTGGTGGCGGTTGATGATCCAACACAGGCGATTGATGACGCAAAAACTGTTGCTGAGGGCAATAACGCCACCGGTAATGTGTTGACCAATGATGTTGATCCGGATACCACCCCGAAGGTTGCCACCTTCGTGATCAATGGCACTACTTACAATGCCAATGACAGTGTGACCTTGCCGGGAGTGGGCCAATTCACTTTGCTCGCAAATGGCGACTATACCTTTGAGCCGATTGATAACAACTTTAATGGTGCTGTACCGACGGTGACCTACACCACCGACACTGGTGCGAACGCAGACCTGAATATCACGCTCACCCCGGTGAATGACGCACCTGTGGCGGTAGACGACACATTTACGATTACCGCGAATACCACGCTGTCGCTGCCTCTGCCCTTGTCGATTCTGGTCGCCAATGACACAGATGTGGACAACGATAGTTTGCGTGTTACCACCGTGACCTCTGAATCCAACGGCTCCCTCCAGGTCGTTGGTGGAAACCTGGTGTTTACGCCGACACCGGGTTTCACAGGCGTTGCCAGTTTTACCTACATAGTGACGGACGATAAAGGTGGAGTTGACTCTGGCAGGGTCAATATCAACGTAGTGGCCGCGCCTAATCAAGCGCCCGAAACCAACGCGCTCAATGTCTCTGGCGATGAGGACACATTGATTACTATCAACCTTGCTGGCAGTGATAGCGATGGTTCGGTCGCGGGCTATGTCATTAAATCTCTGCCAGCGAATGGTCTGCTTTATAGCGACGCCGCTATGACCACCCTGATTGCGGTTGATGATCTGGTGAGTGGGCCTGTCTACTTCAAACCCGATGCTAACTGGAATGGCTCCAGCCAGTTCGACTATGCTGCGCGCGACGACAAAGGTCTGGATGATTCGACCCCGGCTACTGTGAACATTAGCGTGAATGCTGTCGCAGATGCCGCCGTGGTAGGCAGCGGCGCAGGTACTGTGAAAGAAGATACGCCGGCTCAATCCACTGCGGCAGGAACCCTCTCCATCACAGATCCGGATGCGGGCGAAGAAGGCTTTGAGGTGCAATCCAACACTGCTGGAACCTACGGCAGTTTCTCCATTACCAGCACCGGTGACTGGACTTATAACATCGATAACAGCAAAACCAACGTCCAACAGCTCAAAGAAGGCGAGACCAAAACCGAGACATTCACCGTCAAGAGTATCGACGGCACCACCAGCTCAGTGGTGATTACTGTCACTGGTACTAACGATGGTCCAACGGCAGTGGCGGACACCGGCACAACCCCGCGCAATAATGGCTTGACCTTTACCCCTTCCGAATTGCTGGGTAATGATACAGATCCTGATGGCGACATCCTGACGATCGACTCAGTGCAAGGTGCGGTAAACGGCAACGTCGCTCTCGTCGCCGGCAATGTGGTGTTTGTCCCTACAACTGGCTATTCCGGTCCTGCATCGTTTACCTATACTGTCATTGATGGCAAAGGTGGAAGCTCTACTGCCAGCGTGGATATCACCGTGGTGAAACCCAATACCGCGCCTGATGCAAATGACGATGCGGCAGCATCTACAGGCTCAGGCAATATTGGGTTGGTGTCAGAATACTTTGGTTACAACGATCCAGCTAACGGTTCAAATCTCACCAATCTTCAACAGATCAATACGTTCATCAATGGTCGTACGCCTGATGCGACTTTTGTGGCCAAAACGTTCGATTATGGAAATACCGCATTCAATAACGGTCTGGGTAATGGTACTAACCTGCAGTCATTTCTGGGCAGTGATGCAGCCAGCCTGAGTGCTGACCCCGCCACCACAACTGATGCGATTATCCGTATGCGTGGTTTTGTTGAGCTGGGTGCCGGCACCTACAATTTCAAAGTCACCGCTGATGACGGCTACCAAATCCGGGTCGATGGAGTAGTGGTGGCAGAGGTTAACCAGAATCAGACAGTCAAAACAACCATCCACAATCTATTTACGCTAACTACTAGTGGTTTGCATACTGTTGAAATTATCTATTGGGATCAGGGGATTTCAGCGCGTCTTAAACTCGAATTGAGTGATGATGCCGGGACAAGTTATGACCTCCTCTCGTCTATCCCCACGTATAAAAATGTCATTTTCTCAGCGGTTGAAGATACTGCACTTGCCATCCCCGCCAGCTCTTTGCTGGGCAATGATACCGATGCGGACGGCGATACCCTGGTTATCCAAAGTGTACAGGGGGCGATAAATGGCACCGTCAGCCTGGTGGCGGGCAGTGTAGTGTTTACACCAGCAGCGAATTACAGTGGTCCCGCGAGCTTCACCTACACCATTAGTGACGGTAAAGGTGGCACCGATACGGCAACAGTCAATCTGGTGGTGGCACCAGTGAATGATGCTCCTACCACTGTGGCCGATTCAGCGATAGCCGCTACTAATGGCAGCGTGAGTATTCCTATTGCTACATTGTTGGCCAATGACAGCGATCCAGAGGGTGAGGTTATTAGCTTTGTCAGTGTACAAGGCGCTGTTAATGGTACGGTGGCGGTGTCTGGTAATAATGTAGTCTTTACTCCGACAGCCAACTACGAAGGTCCTGCCAGCTTTACTTACACGGTCCGGGATCCTTTGGGCAACAGCAGCAACGGTTCGGTAACGGTTAATGTCGGGGCTGCTTCAGCACCTTCGGTTGCGGTATTGAAATCTGTGCTGGCCTTGGCACATGGCACTGGCGGCACTAGTGTGAAGTTCCCAATTATGACCTCATTGGTTGATACCGACGGCTCTGAAACCTTGTCGATAAAAATCAGTGGTGTTCCAACAGGCCTCAGCTTTAACAATGGAACCAATTTGGGTGGCGGGGTGTGGCAATTTACCACCGCCGATTTGCCTAATCTGACGTTGAATCTCCCTGGCAGCTATACCACAACGAACACTAGCTTAACGGTACAAGTCACCGCTACTGAAGCCACCGGTGGGTTTACGGCGTCCACTTCCACTACTGTGGCCTTAAGAGCGGACTACACCACGGTAGACATTACAACGACTGAAAGTGGCAATTACACCGGTAATTCCGCTAATGAATACATTCAAGGTGGTAGTGGGAATAATACGATCAGTGCAGCTAACGGCAATAACGTGGTTTATGGTGGCGATGGCAATGACACTATTACCTCTGGTTCAGGCAATGACGTCATTTTTGGTGGGAATGGTAATGACACCATTAATAGCGGCGTTGGCACTGACCGTATTAGTGGTGGCGCTGGCAACGATACCATGAGTGGTTTTGCTGATAATTTTGTGGATGTATTCGTCTGGGGCTTGGGCGACCAAGGTGCGGCAGGTACTCCGGCAGAAGACACCATCAACAATTTTGTAACCACCGCGGCGGGCGGTAACACCAATGGTGGCGATGTACTCGATCTGCGCGATTTGCTCCAAGGTGAGCATGTTGGGGCAAGTAACGGTGCTGGCAATCTGGCTGATTACCTGCACTTTGAAATTTCCGGTGCTAATACGATTATCCATGTTAGCCACACCGGTGGATTTAGCGGTGATTCCCATAGCGTAGGTGCAAGTTATACTGGCTCGGCAGAGACACAAAAAATTACCCTGACGGGGGTGAATTTGCAAAGCCTTTACAGCGGCGCCACAACAGACCAACAAATTATTACGCAGTTGCTCAACAACAATAAATTAATTACTGATTAATGTATTGTTGCTGTTAAAAGTAAAATTCCCGCACTAGCTGTGTACTTCAGGTGCGGGATTTTTTCTGGGCGTGTCAATTTTTTGGGAGAGGGGAATATGTACATCAAACGCAATGAGGCAGGCGAGTTAATTGCTATCAGTAAAATTGCCGGGAGTGATTTTGTCGAAGCCGTTGCTGATGATGCGCAGGAATTGTTGGCATTTATCCAACAGGAAAAAACTGCCGAGCAGTTGGCGCTGGAGCAGACCGACCAAACCATGGCGCGGGTATTGGAAGATGTGGTGAATTTGTTGGTAGAACAGGGTGTAATTCGCTTTACCGATTTGCCCGATGCAGCGCAGCATAAGTTGCTTAACCGGCGTGAATTGCGCGGTAAACGCCAAGGGATTTATTTGTTGGATGACGGCGACAATTTGCATTTGTAATTCGTGTGCAGATTGTTGCGAGTGGTTTGCATGCTACATGATATTACTGTAAAAAAACGGTGCAGCTTAAACTGCGCCGTTTTTTTTCCCGGGTTTAGGTGATGTTTGGGCCAGTAAGACCATCCACACCAATTTTCATCAGTGTTTGTTGTTCCGCATCACTGTGCACACCTTCCGCAATCATCACAATTCCCAGTGAGTGCCCCAGCGTGCAAAGGCTTTGCACAAAGGTCTGGCTGCTGAGGTTGTTATGAATATCGCGAATAATTGCGCTGTCTATTTTTAAATAACCCAATCCCATCGACTGTAAATTGCCAAATTGGGTGAACTCCAACCCGACATGTTCCAAACCAATCCGGCAGCCCAAACTGCGCAGCCGTGTTGAAAATGCACGCAATTCTTCCAGATGGCGCAGCATACAAATTTCAGGAAACTCGAGCCATAAGCGTTTCGCCTGGTGCGGTTCATTCAGTAAGAGCGCCAGAACTTGTTCGCGAAAATTAGCGCTACACAGTGCCGCCGCGGAGATATTAATCGCCAGTGGGCCAGGTGCGTGGCCAAGTTGTGTCAGCGCTAATTTCAGCACCGCGAGATCGACATCCGGCATCAACCCCAAGCGCACTGCCCAAGGCATAAAATAACCAGCTGGTTTGAGTTCACCATCCAACGCCAGGCGCACTGCAGTCTCGTTGTGGAGTAAATCCCCATTCGTATTGCGCACAGGGAATTGTGCCAACACAATGCCCTGCGTGCTTAACGACTCTGTAATAGCGTTGCGCCATTCCGTTAAATTGTGCTGTACATAATCCAATTGATCATTGGCAAGTGCGATAACGGCGCGGTTACCTTTTAATTCCGCTTGTGCTAATGCACCATCCAGTTTGTGCAACAGCTCATTGCGTTTGTCACTGCTACTAAAACTGCACAGTGCCAACGGCAGGGCAATTTTATCGAAACCGCCAGCAATCAATTGGAAATTCAATTTCTGCGATACATCGGCACTGAGAATATCGATGGGGGTGTCAGTGGGAATCAGCAAGGTAAAATCACTGCCGTTCAAGCGGCCAGCATGACTGTTGGCATATTTATCCTGAATATCACTGAATACACCGGCAATCGCGCGTAATAACTGGTCGACTTGTTGGTGACCTAATTGATTGTTAAGTTCATTCAAGTTCATTGCGCGCGCTAACACAATAATGCCGCGTTCCTGAGCATCTTCACGCGTGAGCTGGGTGTCCAGTAAATTTAAAAAATGCGTGCGGTTGGCAAGCCCTGTGAGTGAGTCGGTTTGCGATTCACGGCGCAGCAGCTCAAGCTGACGCGCTTCTTTATCAAGCATTTGTTTAACGCCTTGTGAAAGCGTATTCATCGCGCGCACCAAGCGTTGGAACTCTTTGGTTTTGGGTTCTTCCGATATAATAAAGCGGCGCTCACCGATGGCTTCCGCTTGATTTACCACTAAGTCCAGTGGGCGCGATATATATTTCAAAATAAAACTGCCAACTAAACCACTCAGCAATGTTGCGCAGATAAACCAGTCTAATAAATCGCGAGTGTTTTGCCAGAGGGCTTCCAGTGCATAGCGCGAATGGCTTTTTACCACTAGCGTCCCCGCTTGCTGCCAACCGTCTTGTACTTGTGCAATGCCAGGGGCTACGTTGAATTTTACGCGCTCGGCGAACCATTTCGGCACAGCATTCTTTTCCGGATTGGTATCATCAAAATTGCGCGCAACTATGGGTTTCTCATCGGCATCTTGAAAAATAATATATTCGTAATGACCGGCATCAAATTGTGCGGTGATCAATAGCTCCAAGGTAACAGGATCTTTGTCCGGCATTTGTGATATCGACAGCGCCAAGGAGTTGGCATTATCAATATTTTTTAAACGCAGCTGCTCCTGCAAGTAGGTTTTGGCAGTAATAGTGCTAATCACAAAGTTGCCACCGAGCACCAGTAGCAAGAGCACAATAATTCCAATCCATAATTGTTTAATTAATGACATTGTTATGGCCTTTCGCATTTATCGTTTTGGTGTTGTTAGATAATATGTTTGGCGGAGCACTTTAGAATCCATCCTCAAAATCCTTCCTCATTGACACGAGCTAGTAGATCGCGCCAGCGCGATAAGCGTGCTGTGGGATCAGCAGTTGTTGATTGGTTACCTACCCATAGACCTTCGCTGTTGAAACTAAAAACCGGGCGTAAATCCGGGCGTTTATTGGCGGGTTCAATGGTATTGAGCAAGCTGTCTAGAATCAGTGGGATCGCATCGGGTGTAGGGTAGTATCCCAGCACCATATGGGCTTGGAATATTTTACTCTGTGGGCCACCAATTTGTGCTTTAACGTAGATCAGGCGTAACTGCTCATTGGCAACGCCTAACTGCAACAAGCTGAGATATTTTGCGATGGTGTAGTCTTCACAGTCACCGGCGCGTGTACCCATTACTTCCAGTGGAGTAGCCCAGTAATCGCTTTTTTTCCACAGCATAATGTCCTCTGTGTAACGAACATTACGATTAAAAAATTGATTTACCTCGATGAGTTTTGTTTCAGGAGTTGCATTGTTGGCGCTAGTCAACATGCGCCTCCATGATTCCAGTAACACAAGGCCATCGTTACCGTAGCGTGTCTGCATAACTTGTTGCATTTTATGCGGATCTATATCAGCCGATACAAAGAATGAAAACAGAAATACTATTAACACAGATTTTCGCAAAAGAGCGGTGCGTAAGCACACTTTTACTTTCCTTGGCATGTTCGTGCGGAAGTAACTGCGTTCAGGCCGGAGCACGAGTCAGCTCCAGTAGATGTGGTGTTGGGAATTGGTTGTAAGGCATGTTTGCGTAATGGTTGTCGGCAGCATGCTTTGGAGTATAGCCAGTGTTTTGAAAAATGCGTCTTTAAATTCAATTGCTTAGGAGATTTACTGAACAGAGTCGCCTGGGTAAGACGGCTCGGTTCTGTTATCAATGAGGGGGTTAGCTAAATAAAATATTCCGGATGTTCGTGCGGGATCACTTCCAGAATATTGTAAACATCTTTTAGATGCACACTCATTGCTGCTGCTGATTTATCCGCAGAGCCCGCTTTAATTGCCTTGATAATCGCAGCGTGTTGGTTAAGTACACGCTTGTATTGGCCACTGACATGCAAGCTCAGGTTGCGTACGCGATCCATATGGGCTTTTTCTGCTTCAATGAATGAAGCAACGCGTGGGTATTGGGTAAAACTGGCGAGGGTTTGGTGAAAGTGGTCGTCAAGATTTTGAAAGGTGAGTGCATCATCCTCAGCTGCTGCTGCTTTTTGGTCAGCAATAATTTTTTCACAGGCCTCGACAGCCTCCAGACGAATAGCTTCATTTGAGTTAGTGGCGAGTTGGGATACTACCGCAACTTCCAATGCTTCGCGGATAAAACGTGCTTCCAGGATTTTCTCCATACTGAATTTGGAGACATAAGTCCCGCGCTGGGGCAGAACTTCAACAAAACCAATATTGGATAATTGAATCAGCGCCTCGCGCACCGGTGTGCGGCTGACGCCAAATTGCTGTGCCAGTGCTGTTTCTGAAATCATTTGGCCGGGCAAGAGTTCCATACTGATAATGTCATCGAGAATAAAACCAAATATCAGGCTGGCCGCCGGGAGGTCATATGAGAGTCCCCTGGTTTCCGGGCGCATACTAATTAAAGACTGTTTCGCCACTCTCTATCTCCTCTGGAAAAATCACCCCACTGTGATCGGCAAGTGCGGGCGTAAAGATGGATTGTGCCTTGTTACGCGCCGCTATGCCATATCAGTTTACGCGTGCCTCCTGTGCCCGGCAAAAGGATTCTTGTGCCAATTGTCGGACAAAATTACTTATTGGTGAAAAATAATCCATTAATGGAACGGGAGGTGGGTATCATAAAGTCATTTTGACAAAAAGCTTGACCGACTAGTATGCAAGGGGTAGGATTCAATCAATGTTCACTGCACTATCGACAGGGTAGTGGACAGGGGTTGTGTTTGACCTTCTTCTGGCGGATTTTTTCCGCCAGTTTTTTTAAGCTTATCGTTGTTGTTGGGAACCCCTTTGCATCGAACTGTTATTCAGAGTAGTTCTTTGTAAAGTCCTCCTTTGTATAGTTGTTTGACCTCTCCTTTATAGCAGCCCCTGGATAGCAGCGGCTGCTTTTTTATTGTCAGCTAGTTATGTGGAATATTTCAGTTGGCAATAAAAAAGCGAGCAGGGTAGTACCCGGCTCGCTTGGGATAATAGTTATCTTCGATGTCGTCTTAGTTTTTTACGTCTTGCGCCCTGCTGCTATTAAAGCGTGCTAGTAATGATGCGTAGGTTGGTGTTGCGACTCCGCCCAGTGCAACCCACTCCAATACCAGAGGTTCAAAGCTGCTGTCGCGTTGCCCAAAAGCCTGCTGCATTTGTTTGACTTGATAGGCCATGCGCGCTTGTTTGTCTTCTGCCGGACTTTCTTTCCCCGCCAAAATTTCGGCGCGAATCGTCAGTGTGTGCAACAGCTCTGTGTTGGCAGCTTGATTGGCACTGGTAATAGCATCTGCTTTAGCCAAACGCTGTTGCACCAAGCTAAATGTGCCGGTAGGCCAGCGCGGTGTATTGGCGATAAGTGTTTCCAGATTGTTTTTTTGAGTCACCAGGGTTTCACTGGCTGTTTGCGCGATGACTGCCAATTCGTATTCGCGCAACGCATTGAGTGCATTAAACAAATCTGTCCAGCTCTGCTCTTCTGCCTGGCTGCGTGCGCTGTCGCGTTTGGTGGCTATAGCGGCAATGCTGGCATTGAATTTATTCTGCAATGCCTTGCTCGCTTCTTTGGGTAAGTCCAATGCGAAAAATTCTGTTTTTAAGGATTCGATTTCTGCCTTTGCCGCGTTGAGTTGTTCAAGTGATTGCGCGGCGAATTGATTAAGTTGTTCGATCAATTGTTCGGCTTGTACGGTAATCGCTTGACGCTGTTCTTTTGCCGCTTCGAATGCCTGGTTACGCAGCGCAAATACCGCATCGCAATGTTTGCGGAATTCCTGCCAGAGCTGCTGATCTTCTTTATGCCAGCTTTTGCCAATCGTTTTCCACTGCGCTTGCAATTGTTTTATGGTTTCAGTGGCCGCACGCGTATCAACCGCACTGGCCAGAGTTTGTCCTTCGTCGATCAAGCTCTGCTTGGTGGTTTTGTTGTTTTCGTACTCGCTGGTGATTTTGCCAAACAGTTGCTCCATCAGATTTTCAAATTCTTTTTGCAATTCATTGCCCGCTTTGCGCGGTACTGGCCAGTAGGTTTGCCATTCGGCACGCGCGGTTTTTAAGGTTTGCTCAACATCTTTCCATACGGCGTTAGCAAAATCGTAACCTTGCAGATATTGTTGCAATTGACTGACTAATTCGCGGCGCTTGTTAAGGTTGTTTTCGCGCTCTGCTGCCTGCGCTTCAAAAAATTCTTTACAAGGGGCGTAGGCCACAGCGGAAGCTTGTTGGAATTGTTGCCAGAGTTCATCGTCTTGTTGTTGCACGCCTTTGCTCACTTCTTTCCAGCTGTCTTGCAACTCGTGGATTTTGGTGGCGAGGTTTTCAGGGTTGATGCTACTGGTCGCGAGTGCTTGCATCTGGGTAATCAATGCTTCTTTTTTTGGAGTCACTGCAAACTCGTGCCAATCGCCAAGCTTCGCTAGCTGTGCTTCAAAATCATCGAGTTTGGCTTGTATACCTTTAGGGATTTCGCTCAATTGCGCGCGCTTTTCGTGCAATTCTTTTTGGATGGCGCGGGCTTTGCGCACAAAACCTTGCTCTGCCGCCCACAGGCCTTTGCGTGCGAGTTCACTGAAATCGCGCAGGGCATTTTTAGCGGCCTGCTCGGTCTGGTGGTGCCGGGCCCAGATGGGATCCAGCTTTGCTTTTGCTTCACTTAGGGTTTCCGGCAGTTCCTCGCCGAATTCCTTTGCGGACTTAATAAGTTGCTGCAATTTTTGCTGCGCGTTTTTAACCGTATCTGAATCTTCAACTTGATCAAGTTTTTCTGCTAATTGTTTGACGGTGCCGGAGGTTTTGATTTGGTCGATTAAATTCAAGGTTTGTTGTTTACGGTGTTCGAATTCTTTGGTGAGCTTATCCAGCGGCAACTGGCGATTAGTTGCCAAACGCACTGCATTTGCTAGCTCCTGAATTTTTAATTCGTAGTTTGCATTAACCAGTTCATCGACATGGCTTGCGCGGTACACCTCGCCAGCGAGTTGTTTGAGGCTTGCATAGGCTTCTTCAGCCAACTGCAATGCCTGTTGGTCAAGCGAGAGTTTTTCTTCTTCATCGGCGATGGCTTGGGCGCGTGCAGCAATTTTCGCTTCGCAGGCGGCGAGGGCGGTTTGGAAATGAGATTGAGCGGCGGTGGATACTTGCCCCAACGCATCCCATTCGTTTTCTAACACTGTCACTTTTGCTTTCAAGAGCGAATCTGCTTCAAAGTGGGAGTGGCGCTCCAATTTTTCGCAAATACGCAAGGCACTGGCTTCCAGCTCTGCCAGTTTTGCATCTTCTGCCTTGAACAAATCCAACTTCGTTTTGACAATTTTGAATACGTTTTTGTCTTTGGTTTTCACTGCTTTAGCAAGTTGTTCCAGAATTTCACGGCTGTGAATCTTTTCCGCAGCAGCTTGGCGCAATTGGCTGGTCGCACCATCGCTGGCGAGTTTTAACAGCTCGCCCTCGTCGCTGGTTTGTTCAACGATATCCAGCGTAATAACCGGTTTTGGCGGCTTTATTTCGGCGACCGGAATGGGTACTACTTTGGTGGGTTCAACTTTAGGTTTGGCACCAAACAATTTGCGTAAAAGTTTCATAGTCGTGGCTCGTCAGTCAGTGAGGGTAGTGGGTTTGTTAAATCAATTGTTGCAATAAAATTTGTACCGGATGCGGCAGTTTTACATTGTCGATCCGTTTGGTCTGGCTGCGGCAGGAATAGCCGGTGGCCGTTAACTTGCCTGCATTAGTTGGATTGTTAACAACTTGTGACCAGGAGAGCGAGTAGATTTTTTTAGAGGTTTCTACATTGCTGCTCTCATGGCCGTAGGTTCCGGCCATACCGCAGCAGCCGGTTTCGATCACTTTTAGTTGTTGGCCGAGTTTAGCAAAAACAGTTTGCCAATCTTTGACCGAACTCACTGCGTTAGTTTTTTCGGTGCAATGCGCGAGCAGTGAAAATTCCGCTGCTTTGAACTCGCGTGTCTTGCCCGCAAGTTGCTCGCTCTGTTGCGCGAGCCACTCCTGGATTAATTGCACTTTTGGTGCGTTATCGCCCAGCACTTTTTTGTATTCTGCGCGATAGGCCAGTGTCATTGCCGGTTCAATACCCATTAACGGAATGCCGGATGAGGCAAGGCCATTCAGCTGGGTTGCGTTGGTATCAGCTGCTTTGGCAAAGGCTTTGAGAAAGCCGTGAACCTGCAGCGGTTTGCCATTGGGTTTGAAAGGCGCGAGCATTGGTACAAAGCCGAGTTTTTGCAGCAGTTTGAGGGTGTCGATTACCAGCGGTGTTTCGAAATAACTGGTGAAGGCATCTTGCACCAAAATCACAGCCTTGGTTTTTTCGGCGGGTGTTAGCTGCGCAATATTTTCCAGCGTCGCATAATTGACGCCGAGTTTTTCAGCCGCTTTGTGCAGACTTATGCCGGTGAGCAGTGGGCTATCAACCATGCCGATAAAGCGCGCCATAAACTTCTGCATAAACTGCGGCTTCATCATCAGGTTGTAGGCCCACGGCATTTTAGCGAGTGTTGGAATCATAAATTCCAAGCCGCCGATAAAATAATCCTTGAGTGGACGCAGATAGCGGCTGTAATACAGTTCTAAAAATTTCGCGCGGAATTCAGGCACATCTACTTTAATGGGGCATTGTCCCACGCAGGATTTACACGCGAGGCAACCAACCATGGATTCATGCACTTCATGGGAGAAATCATATTCGCCGTTGCGTTTGCCCAGGGTGTTGATGACGCGGCCAGGTAAATTGAACAAGAAACTCGCACGTTTTAATTTTTTGCTTTCGTCAATCGCACTAACACCGCGTTCGCTCATTTGTTTGAGCCATTCGCGCATTAATGATGCACGGCCTTTGGGCGAGTGTTTACGCTCGCGTGTGCCTTTCCAACTGGGGCACATAGCATCGTTGGGATTCCAGTTGTAGCAGAGACCGTTGCCATTGCAGTGCATGCCTTCGCTATAACCTTCCCAAACTTGCACAGGAATTTTTCGATCTTGCTGGCCACGCGTAGCCACTTCATCGATTTTTAATAATTTGATATCGGCAGCGGGCGTTGCAATTTTTCCTGGGTTTAATTGGTTGCGCGGATCAAAGGCTGCTTTGATGCGTTGGATCTGCGGATACAGCTCGCCAAAAAAGGCGGGCGCGTATTCGGAGCGAACTCCTTTGCCGTGTTCACCCCACAAGAGGCCGTTATATTTTTGTGTTAGTGCAACAACGCGATCAGTGATGATACGCACCATTTTTTCCTGCGCCGGATCTTTCATATCCAGGGCAGGACGCACATGCAATACGCCTGCGTCGACATGGCCAAACATACCGTAAGTCAACTTGTGCTCGTCGAGCACCGCGCGGAATTCAAAAATAAAATCGGCAAGATTTTCTGGCGGAACCGCAGTGTCTTCGACAAAGGGAACCGGGCGGATTTCGCCTTCTACGTTGCCGAGTAAACCTACGGCTTTTTTGCGCATGCCCCAGATTTTATTTACAGCGTCGTTGCCCCAGGCGATGGAGTAGCTGATGCGGCCGGTGTTGGTATCCCGCGCTGCGCTGTCG
>NZ_JBRFPI010000048.1:0-16927 GCF_053579595.1 Cellvibrio sp. | reverse complement strand
CTGCTGTTGATAAAAACCTCAATCTCTTGCTCGCCAAAGGTGCAATTGAAATTGAGGCTTCAGTTGATAAAGCGCAGGTTAAATTTTAACTATGGTTTTATTTTTCCCGTCGCTTGTTATTTGTCATGCTGTGTTTGTTGAAATTGTTGTAACTGTGCAGGGTTAGCATCAGTCTGGTATTTTTCTTTCCATTCAGCGTAAGGCATACCGTAAATACGCGTGCGCGCATCTTCATAATCCAGTTCGATATTCTCTGCCTTGGCCGCCGCTACATACCATTTGCTCAAGCAATTGCGGCAGAAACCCGCAAGATTCATCAGGTCAATATTTTGCACATCCTTGCGGCTGTCCAAATGCTCCAGCAAACGGCGAAACGCAGCAGCTTCCAATGCTTGTTGGTTGGCGGGCGATAGTTCATCAATTTTCATAAGTTAACCTTTAGCTTCTGGATTAGTGGCCGATTAAGTAGCGTGCGCCAGTGTGGGTGATCGTCAGTGGCAGGTCAATTGCAGCTAATTCATCGGCGTTGCTTGAACCTCAAATCAACCTGCCTATACTCAATCCGTGTCGTTCGCGTTGCCGCATTTATCGTGTTTGTTATTTAAGCGTTTTTGCCGCTATCTTTTTGCCGAATTAATGCAAACCTGTTTCTGTGTCAGGGCCGTCGCTACCTTGGTGCCGTTTTTATGTTGGGGGTAAGTGCGTGAATATAATTCTAGGGATTATTATCGTCCTGGGCTGTGTAATTGGTGGTTTTGCCATCCATGGTGGTAACCCCATGGCCTTGATGTCGCCCATTGAGGTGTTGATTATCTGCGGCGCCTCCTTCGGTGCGATGGTGATTGGCAACCCGCTCTCGGTCACTATGGGTGTTATCAAATCGGCCGGGGCACTGATGACCCCGTCCAAGTTTAATAAAACCTTTTATCTGGAAATCTTGACCCTGCTGTACGACATCCTCAATAAAACCCGTCGTGAAGGGCTTATGGCGATTGAGGGTGATATTGAAGAGCCGGAGAGCAGTCCGCTCTTCGCTAACTATCCTGCGATTTTGAAAGACCATCACATAGTGGAATTTATTTGCGATTACCTGCGCATTATGGTGGCAGGCAATATGGCGCCCCATGAGCTTGAATCGCTGATGGAGCAGGAGTTGGATGGCCATCATCAAGAATCAGCAGTCGTTCCAGGCGCGATACAAAATGCGGCAGATGGTTTGCCGGGTTTCGGTATTGTTGCTGCGGTGCTCGGGGTGATTATTACCATGGGTAAAATTGGTGGGCCACCGGGCGAAATCGGTGCGGCGGTAGCGGCAGCGTTGGTGGGAACCCTGCTCGGGATTCTATTTGCTTATGGCTTTATTGCACCTTTCGCATCTTATCTGGGCGGAAAAAACCGCGATGAATCGCGTGCTTACGAATGCATTAAAGCGGTTTTGGTTGCATCCATGAACGGTGTGCCGCCTCAAGTTGCGGTCGAATTTGGTCGCAAGGTGCTGTTTCACAGTGTTCGCCCAAGCTTTAAAGAGTTGGAAGAACAATATCGCGCTAAGAAATAAGGTAGCTTTCGATGGAAAAGGGCGCGAATCAGCAACCGATTATTATCAAAAAGAAAAAGGGGCATGGCCATGGCCACCATGGCGGCTCCTGGAAAGTGGCACTTGCTGATTTTATGACCGCGCTTATGGCGTTCTTCCTCTTGATGTGGCTGTTGGGGAGCACATCCAGTGAGGAGCAAAAGGCGATTGCGGCACACTTTCAAGATCCCGGCAGCAAGTACGTCGTCGGCGAAGGTGGTGCAGACTTAGGATTGATCACTCAGGACAAGCCCCTTGAGCAAACCCAGTCAGATGATCCCAATGACGAAACTGCGAATGATCAGGAATCTACTAAAGATCTGACGGAAGAGGAATTGCAAAAAGAGTTGGAGCGTATCGAAACGCAACAATTGGAGGAGTTGAAAAAACAATTGGAGACAGAAATCAATGCGCTTGATTCCGTCTTCCAGCAAATCAAGGATCAAATCCTGATTGATTTTACTGCGCTGGGTTTGCGTATTCAGATTGTTGATAAAGACCAGCGCCCCATGTTTGATGTCGGCAGTGCCAATTTGCAACAGTGGTCGTCCGATGTGTTGCATGCACTGGCACCGATTCTGGATAAAGTGCAAAACAAGATCAGCGTCACCGGCCATACCGATGCTACACCCTATGGAGTAGGCGCGACTTATACCAACTGGGAACTATCTGCCGACCGTGCAAACGCGGCGCGGCGGGCACTTCTGGAGGGCAGTTATCCGGAAGGAAAGGTGGCTACTGTGCAAGGCATGGGTTCTGCTGCGCCCTTGGTTGTCGATAAGCCCGGTGAACCGATCAATCGTCGTATCGCGATTATTGTCTTGAAAAAAGCTGTCGCCGATGCATTGGGTAGTGGCGTGGGAATCGATAGCAGCCAGTTGATGAAAAGCAGCGACACCTTCACCAAACCTCCTGCGCCTTCTGGACCGAAAATCCTTTCACCCGGAGAAGTGGATGACGCCATCGATGCAGCTAACGCGCAGTAACATAATCTAGTTGGAATTTTATCCTTTTAAATCCCGCACTTGCTGCGGGATTTTTTATGGTGGTTGAATCGCGCGTATTTGTCCCCACATGGGTAGAGTTCCAAATTCCTCGCCGGGCAGTTTATGGCTGCTTAGTTTAATCCCATTAGGAGAATTCCATGTTTTACGAACTTACTGTTGTGCAATTCAGCAAGGCCCTCAATAACCTTAACGCAATTCTCGATAAGGGAGCTGCCTATGCCGAAGCGAAAAAATTTGATGTATCTGTGCTGTTGAATTCGCGCCTCGCCCCTGATCAATTCAATCTGATTCGCCAGGTACAAATCGCTTGCGATACGGCCAAGTTGGGCGTCGCGCGTCTGACGGGCAAAGTTGAATCAGCCCCTGTCCACGCTGATACCGAAACCACCTTGCCAGAGTTGAAGGCGCGCATCCAGGCAGTGCTGGATTATTTAGCCGGTTTTAAACCCGAGGATTTTGCCGGTGCCGCCGAGCGCCATATCAGCCAGCCACGCTGGGAAGGCAAATATCTCACCGGTACCGAGTTTGCGATCCAGCATGCGATCCCGAATATTTATTTCCATGTTACTACTGCTTACGCGATCCTGCGCCACAACGGTGTTGATGTGGGCAAGAAGGATTATCTTGGAAGCATGCCTTACAAAAGCTAATATGGCGCATCAATAATCAACTCGTGCGCTGTGCGAGCAGCGTGCGGGTCTTATAAAAGGATGCGTAATGATGGCTGAAGCTCGACTGGATATTTATTTGCTCGGTGAACCGCAATCGGGTGTAGATAGGCCAACTCTGGTGCGAAATCTCGCCACCACTTTCAAAAAAGATGTTCCGGTCATTGAAAAAATGTTGCGCAGACCGCGTAGTTTGCTCAAAGCCGATGTCGATGCGGCAACCGCAGCGAAGTACCAAAGCGCAATCAAAAAAGCCGGTGGCCAATGTGAATTGGTAACCCACGGTGAGCAATTATTTCCAAGTGAAGCATTGAGCCCGGTAGCCGCACGCGCGCCTCTGAGTGTTGCGCCTATTGAACCTACCGCGCTCACACCTGCAGTCGATGATCAGGCGCCTGCGGCAGATAACATTCCACACGGCAACTCTCACTATCAATCGCCTTACAGTGCTCCCACTACCAACAGCGAGTCCACGGATTATTTTTGCTATAAGTGTGGGCGGGGCATCGCCCCTGGTTTGGCACAGTGCCCGTACTGCCGCGCCCCACAAGTTCAGTTACATCGCAAAGAAAAAGCGACTGCGGGTGTGCTCGCATTTTTCCTCGGCGGTTTAGGTGTGCACCGTTTTTATTTGGGGCAGTGGTGGGGCATTTTTTATCTGCTGTTCTGGGGCACATTGATTCCCAGTATTGTTTCGCTCATTGAAGCTTTTGTATTTTGGTTTACGCCCAATGAGCGTTGGAACCAAAAATACGGGCAGGTGCCCGCACGTGGTGCCGGTATGGCAGTTGTGCTGGTTGTGGGGGCTATTTTGATGGTAGCCATTATTGGCATTCTTGCCGCCATCGCTTTGCCCGCCTATCAGGATTACACCACGCGCAGTAAAGTGCAGGCTGCGCTACCGTTGATTAATGAAACCCGGGAAAAAGTCGCTGCCGTTATTAAACAAAAAGATTTTTTACCGAGTGAAAATGTGTTGGCGGGGTTGCCAGAAACTATCAGCAATGAATTTGTTACGTCGATTGAGTTAAGTGAAGATGCAAAAATGATTGTCAGTTTTCGCATCCCGCATTTATTACAGAATGGCACCAACACGATTATTTGGACTCCAGTAATAGACGGGGGCGATGTAGTCTGGACATGCCTTGATGGTTCAATGAGTGATAAATATCGCATGCCAGAGTGTCGTGGTGGTAGTGGCGCAGTTGAGGCTTCGCGATCTCAGGGTGCCGATAAAACGTCATTGAGTGCACGCATGTATAGCGATGATAAAACCATATCCTTGATGGTGCCGAGTGATTGGAAAGGTAATCGCAAATTGAATGAAGAAGCGATCCTTGGTGTTGCCAATACGTTTGATGAGGTTTATGCCATTGTTATTCGCGAATCAAAAACTGATTTTGAATCCTCAGTAACATTGGATGATTATTTGCAATTAGTGGTAAAAAATACGGAATCATCAGCAGAAAATTTTCGCGAAATTAGCACCGTTCAATCGCTCAATATAAAAGGCCTTTCCGCACGGCAGCAGGTGATAGCTGCTTCAGTAAATCGCCTAAAGGTGACCTATCTATTAACGGGCTTGGAAGACGATTCGAATTTTTACCTTATTTATGCCTGGACTATGGACTCCCGCTTTGAAAAAAATCGCACCTTACTGAAAAAGGTGAGTGAGAGTTTTATGGTGCATGCGGGAGTTAGCCAATAATGACTAACCCCTATGAAGTGCCGCAAGCGGTTCTGGAGAATGATGTTCTTCCGCTGCGCAAGAAAACCGGGTGGAAGGTATTTTTTTGGATATTTGTGCCCTTGGCGTGCTTATCGTTTTGGTCCGTTATTGCTGATGTTGAATCCAGTAATATTGATAAGTTAGGCGAAGTGATTGTTTATAGTCTGATAGGGACAGGGCTGTTTGGTTTTTCATACAATAAAAAAATATTCACGATACGGTTTTGGCGATTTTTTATTCCTGTCGCTATTGGATGGGATATTTATACCTTAGTGAGTCAGGACTGGTCTGTATTTTCTGAAAATGAGATAGCAGTGTACATATTTATCGGCATAACCTTGGTTTGTTTGGGGTTGATGTTGTTTTTTCAGTATTTTGGTTTGTATAAATATGCATATCAATCACAGGAAATTTGGGATAAATAACGAATGGCTCCCTAATGGGAGCCTCAGGTGGTTTCCAAACTACATCTCTTTCGCAATCTTCGCCTTTCTTACCATCTGCACAAACTCAGTGCGATAACCAAATTCATCTTTGCCTTTATTGGCTTGCGCCAATTCAATCACTTTGTCGTAAGTAAAATCACCGGCATAGTTACTTCCTTTTAATAGTTGCGCAAATCCGGCGACAGCGATAGAGAAGTTCACTTCTTGTTGGTATTCAGCGTTAATCTTCACTTTGCCTGCGGTGGCGATGGGGGTCTCGATCAAATTGGATTTTGTTTCGCTCGGTAATTTATAGCGCAAGCGCAAGAAAGCATATTCGCTATTTTTACCAGTATCAGGTTTGTTTTCTTTCTGGTAGCGGCTTTCTTCCAATAGTCCACTTCCTGCCCCGACCGGGGTGATCTCATAAATTGCAGTCACACGTTGGCCTGCACCAATTTCACCGGCATCCACTTTATCGTTGCTAAAATCTTCGCGGTTGAGTGCGCGGGTTTCGTAGCCTATCAGACGATACTCCTTAACGGTGTTGGGGTTAAATTCCACCTGGATTTTTACATCCTTGGCAATCGGGAATAAATTGGAGGTGGCTTCTGTCACCAACACTTTTTGCGCTTCGCTGAGTGTGTCGATATAAGCGGCGGTGCCGTTGCCGTTTTGCGCCAGGGTTTGCATCATTTCATCTTGATAATTGCCTTGGCCGAAACCGAGTACCGATAAATAAATCCCTTTGTCGCGTTTGCGCTCCACAAAATCTTGCAATTGTTCATCGCCAGTTTGGCCGACATTAAAATCACCATCGGTGGCGAGGATGATGCGGTTGACACCTTTGGAATTAAAATTCGCTTCCGCCAATTGATAGGCGAGCGCGATGCCTTCGGCACCGGCAGTGCTACCACCGGCTTGCAAATTATTTAATGCAGCGAGGATTTTATTTTTCTCTTTTGCTTTGGTTGGCTCCAGCACAGTACCTGCGGCACCGGCGTAAACCACAATCGAAATGGTGTCGTCGGGCTTGAGGGTGTCTAGCAATAAACTCATGGATTGTTTTACCAGCGGCAATTTGCTGGGTTCATCCATAGAGCCGGATACATCCAATAAAAACACCAGATTGGATTGCGGAATTTCACTTGCTGCTAATTGATAACCCTGAATGCCGATATGGATTAATTTGTTGCCCGCCTTCCAGGGTGAATCCATCACGCTGGTATAAGTTGCGAAGGGTGTTTTGCGCTCTTTGGGCACAGGGTAGGCGTAATCAAAATAGTTAATCAGCTCTTCGCTGCGTACAGCATCCTTCTCTGGTAACTGGCCATTGTTGAGCATGCGTCGTACAAAACTATAAGAGGCGGTATCTACATCGATAGAAAAAGTAGAGACAGGATTTTCGCTCGCGGCAATTACACTGTTCTCGTTGAAATCTTCAAAGCGGTCGCGGAATTCTTGCGGTGGTTGGGGCTGCACCTCGATCCCAGCTGCTCGCTGCAAGGCTGGTGCTGCGGCATTCATTGCTACCATTGGTGGGGCAGCAACAATCGCCACTTTGGCTTCGCTTTTTTCCATGCGTTGCAATGGTGCTGACATCTTGGCAGCAGGCATTTGGCCGATATCTTCTGCTGAAATAGTATCTACCATCGCTTCTGCTTTACGCTTTGTATCTACCGCCTGCTGCATGCTGTCCTGAAGGCCGGTCACTACCACTTCTTCAACCGCAGGTTCTGCAAGAATTTTTTTATCTTCACTAATAATGCCCTTCGCTGGTTCTTGCACGTTTAAGGGCACACTTTTATTGAGTGATTGCTCGGCAATACGCGCGGCCAATTCCTGTTGATCGGAGTTGATCATCAAGTGCTGCATAAAGGTTAAGCCCGCAAGCACAGCAAGGCTGGAAGCGGCAATCCCGGAAATAAGCGCTGGTTTTTGCCAGAAGGGGCGTTGTTCAAATGTTGGGGTATGCATGGTTTTAGTCCCGTGATGGTTGGTATCACGGGTAAGACGCAGGCGCTGCAAAAATCCTTGGAGAATATTGGATTTTTTTTCTTCAATGTCTGTTTGGGGAATTGCCGATCCATCTTCCGCCGGTTTTTCGCCAGTAGACTCTGTGCTTTGCTGTGCAGCGAATACGGCCATAGCGGCAGCCATATGACGCGCTTTGGCATCGGCATCCGGCTTGGGTGGCTGCTGTTGCAGCAGTTGTTCCAGTTCCTGTTCGTTCATATCTTCGTTCTTCATAGTGAAGGCTCCCAGCTTCCATCGGGTTGTTGTTGCAGAAGCTGAAGTTGTTTGCGAATTTCGTGGAGCCGCCAGGAGACAGTGGATTCTTTCACTTGCAGTATCGCGGCAGCCTCGGCATGGCTCAGGCCTTCACCGTGTACCAGCAGTGCTGTTTCTTTAAAACCTTCGGCCATTTGGTCGAGCAAGTGCAACAGCTGCTGTAGATAAATACGGTTCTCGGCGGTTTGGTCGGGCGTTCGCTCCGGTTCTATCCAATCGTCGATGTTGTCGTGCTGGTGGCGGTTCTGGCTTTTGTACCAATCCTTGGCGCAATTGATAACTAATCGGTACAACCAACTGCTAAAGGCCGCCTCAAAGCGGAATTGGCCGATGCTCTGCGCGAGCTTGATACAGGCCTGCTGGGTAATGTCTTCGGCATCGGTGCGGTTGCCGCACCAGCGGTAGGCAAAGCGGTAAATGCTGTCGTAATTGTTGGCCAGCAATCGTCCAAAGGCTGCGCCGTCTCCGCCTTGCGCTACGCGGATCAACCCGGCTTGGTCAGGATTGCTCATGGGGTCTTTCCATTAGGGTTCCAGTCCACTTTATATTGAATATTGCCCGGTCAATGCGGCGTCAGTAATTGGACGTTTTAATCCGCGATATCCTTGGCTATTAGTAATATGTGTCGGTTTTACTTACACATTATTGAATTTGTTGTGATGCGGTTATCATTAAAATACTGATTTACATGACGATTATTTTTTTGGTGCATAAATTGCTAATTTAGGTGCCATAGGGTCAAGAATAGGGCGTTGCGCACTCCTTCACCAATTAATGCGTTTTAAAGGACATCATCATGTTGAATAAAATTATTTATGGCCGCTGCTTGGCAATACTGGCAGGTTTTTTATGTGCGGTAAGCGCAAATGCCAATCTTATCGTGAATGGTGGTTTTGAAGACAATAATGTGGCTGCGGGTAACTGGGCCTATTTTTCATCTGCCAGTGTCAACGGTTGGGATGGGGACAATATTGAAATTTGGGATAGCTTTGGCGGTGTGGTTGCTCCCGAAGGTACCCAGCATGCAGAGTTGAATGCACATCCGTTTGATGGTTCGGTGTTCTCGATCTTCCAAAACTTTGCCACTGTGGTTGGCCAAACTTATGATGTGTCGTTCTTCTACAGCGCGCGCGTCAACTCCAATGAGCAGTTTTCATTTAGCGTTGGCAGCCTTGCAGCAGTGCTGAATGACCATGTAGTGGGTAGTTGGAAGCAGTATACAGGTAGCTTCGTTGCCAGCAGCGCAGTGAGTACCATTACGTTTACTACTTATGACACTGGCACTTTAGGCAACTTTTTAGATGATGTTGTCGTCACTGCGAAAGTGAGTGTAGTGGAGTCCAATCCATTGGTGATGCTGCTGATTGGTCTTGCCGGTTTGATATTGATCAGAAGAAAAAATCACGCGTGATAATCTGCTAAATAAATCCCTCTGAATTCAAAACCCCAAGGTTTGCTCTAGCGAGCCTTGGGGTTTTGTGTTTTGGCGATCTTGTTTACTGCAAAATGATGATTAGTGCGGAAATTGTTTGACCGCCTGCTGCAGTTGCGGCAATTGTTCAGGGCGATTTTGATAAGCCACCTGTTCAAATAAATGCGCGATATGGGTTAAGCCATTTTTCAGTTGCGGTTCGCTGTAGAGCACCCGGTGGATAAAATCACCGAGGGTTTCACCGGTTTTACGCCGGTAGCCGAGCTGTGCCAGTTTCTGTTCCAGCTTTTTGACTGCTTGTGTTTCCGGACGCAATAGCGCGCCCTTTTGATTGCGTAATAGCGCCCAGGCAAACAGCCCCGCTCCGACCAAGCCCAAGCCAATCAGCCAGAGGGTGATGCGCCAGGTTTCTGTACCACCCAACAGGCGCGACAATAATCCCTCTTGCGCTTCGCTATCGTAATTCAACACCCAGCGCTGCCAGGTATAGGTGGCGGCGTCCCAGCGCAGCTGCAGGTTGTACAGCAATTTCGAGGATCGCCAGGCGTTGGCGACTAGTTGCTGATCGCTTTCGCCCAGAGCCTCGTTCATGCCCTGTTCGATGCGGTTGGGCGCAACGGCGGCAGTGGGGTCGATCATTTGCCAGCCTTTGCCCTCAATCCAGACTTCCGTCCAGGCGTGGGCATCGGATTGGCTGACCAACAGGTAGTTCTCCACCGGATTCCAACGTCCACCTTGATAACCCACAACCACTCGCGCCGGTATGCCTGCCGCGCGCAACAAAAATGCAAAGCTGCTGGAGAAGTGTTCGCAGAAGCCGCGTTTGGTCGCCAGTAAAAACTCATCAACAGAATGTTGGCCGAGCAGTGGGGGTTGCAAGGTGTAGGTAAATTCGCGGTTAAACAGTGCCAGCGCCTGGGCGATGATTTGTGTATCGCCCAGGTTTTGGCTGCGCCAGCTTTCAGCCAGCGCGCGGGTTTGCGGATTGCTGCCGCGCGGCAGGCGGGTGTAGTTGTCATATTGCAGCTTGTTGAGCTGGGGCGGTTCCGGCCATTCAATTTGCAGTGCCGAGCTGACCTGATAGCGCATCCGCTGGGCGACCGGGATGCGGTTCAGCAATAGCGAGTCAGCAGTGATACGGATGCTGTTGCTGGTGTTTTCTACCCGTTGCGGGGTCATCAAACTGAATAGCCAGGGTTGGCCATGGGGCTCCACGATAATGCTGTAGTCGATCGGTTCGCGCTTGATGCCCTTATCTTCAACCGGATTGCGCGGTTGTACGCCCCAAGTGTCGCGCATGCGCCAGGTGCGGCCATCAAAAGTATCCAATACCAAGCCGCGCCAATAGAGTTGGTTGGCGGCGGGCGGTTGGCTGGTAAATTCAACCCGGAAAGCAGGTGAGCGGTCGAGGGCGAGGTTGCCTAAATCGCCGGGCGAGAGGCTATCGCTAAATCCGGTTTTGGCTGCTTGCTGGTTAGGGATTGCCCAGAGTGGACCGAGCCGTGGAATCACCACAAACATCACCAGCATGATCGGCAGTGCATGCAGCAAAATCATCGCGCCGCGTTTGAAGCGCAGACCGGTGGATTGCACGTGGGTGAGGTAGAGCGAGCGCCAACTCGCGAGCAATAACACCACACATAGGAGCGCGTAAGCGGCGGCCTGCGGGGTTTGGTTAAACAGGAATTGGGTGGCGGTGATAATAAACCCGATAAACACCAGCAGTTGTGCGTCGCGCGCGGAATTCACTTCCAGCAGCTTGAGCGAAAAGGCGCATACCAGCAAACCCACCATGGTTTCAGTGCCGGTTTTACCGGCATAGCTGGCGAACAAACCGCCTGCACAGATCAGTGCCAGCAGGGTTTTGACCAGACTGCCGGGCGTGCCCCAGCGGCCGCGAAACATCTGCGTGCGCCAGAAAGCTGTAATCGCCCACACCAGCCAGAGCCAGAAGGGCAAGTTGAGTAACAGGGGCAGAATCAGCATGGCTTGCATGACCAGCAGCCAAGCCAGTTTATCGCGCGCCAGATACTCCGCTTGTTTGGGTGCTTTGCTGTTTGGGGTGACGCGAGAGCGCCATCGCTTAGCGAGCATATTTAGCCTCGCGTGGAAGATTAAATTCGGCCAGTGCAGTCAATACCGCTTGTTGGTGATGTTCACCTAGCGCCGGTGCAAGGTTGAGACCGGGCAGGCGCAGGCCGTAGGGAATCTGCCGCCGTTCGTAGTCCAGTGCCCAGTAACACAGGCCGGACAGCCGCAGTTCTTGCGGATGGTTCAAGCTGTCCCAATCGAGCCATTTTTCGGCCGAGAGGTAGGCTTCGTATTCTTTGGTAAACAGACCTTTGTCTTGCGCAAATTGCTTCCAGGCGATGTGTTTGATGGGGTCGCCTGCTTGGTAATCGCGCAGGCCGCTAAAGTCATCACCGCCGCGCTGGCTAGTACCGCCTTCTTCGCGGCCGTTGCTCGCTTGGGCATGGGGTTCATCGGTGAAGATGGGCGCGGGGTAGATAAGTGCGCTGGCGTCCAGGTTTAGCCAGGTCCAGCAGCGAATAATCCCGAGCGGAAAGCGGCTCTGCACCAGCAATCGCCCCGGCCGCAAATAGCCGCGCCGCTCACTCAGTGCCCGCACTATCACCTGCTGCGGCTCATTGGGATTGAGGGTGATGACCTGGGTTTCTCCTCCCGGCCAGCGCAGTTCCAGATTGTCACAACCTGCTTTGTGGATACAGTTAAGTTCCAATACAAAGGCTGCCGGATCACCGGCGAATGCTGGACGCGCACCCACAAAACGGATGCTGATGCCAGCGAGGTTGGCAAAAGCGTGGAGGATGCTGACCACAAAAATACTGACCAGCAGATAGCTCAACCCCAGGATAAGGTTGTTTTGGTAGTTGGTGCCGAGCAGCCAAATTACAAAAGTGATGGCCGTGTAGAACAAGCCGGTCAGGTTGGGGAAGGTGTATAGGTTTTTGCGGTTGAGCTGCACCTGACGCGCGCGCGGGGAGCGCCGGTCGATCCAGCGGTAAAAGCGGGTTTCCCACGCGTTACGCAGAGAGGTGATCAGGCTGGCCATGGCTTAGCCCAACACATTCACGCTGTCGCGCAGATGTTTCACCAGCGGTTCCGAATCCTGACTGTGGCCGCGCCCGCGTACCCGGTGGCCGACTACTGCGGGCAATACGGTCTGTACATCTTCCGGCACCAGATATTCGCGGTTGTGGATCAGCGCCCAGGCCTTAGCCGCACGCAGGAGCGCGAGTGCGCCGCGGGGCGATAATCCATAGGCAAATTGGGTGTCGCTGCGGGTAAAGGCGACCAGCCGCTGCACATAGTCGAGCAAGGCATCGCTGGCTTTCACCTGGTGTACTGCCGCCTGGATTGCAGCAAGCTGTTCATGGGTGACGATAGGGGTGAGCTGGCGGATACGCGCGCGCGGATCAACACCTTGGAATAACATACGCTCGGATGCAGGGCTGGGGTAGCCGAGGGAGATGCGCATTAAAAAGCGGTCGAGTTGCGATTCCGGCAGCGGAAATGTCCCGCTTTGCGACAAGGGGTTTTGGGTCGCTATTACAAAAAAGGGTTTGGGCAGCGGGCGGCTTTTTCCTTCGATGGTGACTTGCCCTTCCTCCATTGCTTCCAACAGCGCACTTTGGGTTTTGGGTGAGCTGCGGTTAATTTCATCGGCCAACAACACTTGCGTAAACACCGGGCCGGGATGAAATTTAAATACGCCTTGCTCGCGCTCAAAAATCGCTACGCCGAGAATATCGGCGGGCAGCAAATCGCTGGTGAATTGCACTCGCTCAAACTTCAATCCCAGCACTTTGGCGAGGCAGTGGGCGAGGGTGGTTTTGCCCATTCCGGGCAGGTCTTCAATTAACAGATGGCCTTCGGCGAACAGGCAGGCGAGGGACAGACGCACCTGTTGATCCTTACCTAAAACGATTTGGTCGACTTGCTGAATAATGTTGCTGATCAGTGACTGCATGGATAACCCTGATAATAAATTGGTCCAGATGGGAGCATAGCGCAGCGGGATATTTGACGGGGATAAAGAATCGCAAAGCTGGCGCCAGTTCACGCGCCCTGCCGGGTGTTTATTCCGCAGCAACCACGCAATTGCGCCCTTGTTGTTTGGCTTGGTAAACCGCTTTGTCGGCGCGTATAAACCAGTCTTCCGGAGTCTCATCGTTATGTAGTTGCGCGCAGCCAAACGACGCAGTGAGTGCTCCATCGGGATCATTGATTTCCATCTCAATTTGCACGCGCAGCTGTTCCGCAA
The DNA here is from genome assembly GCF_053579595.1 of Cellvibrio sp. NCBI lineage: Bacteria > Pseudomonadati > Pseudomonadota > Gammaproteobacteria > Cellvibrionales > Cellvibrionaceae > Cellvibrio > Cellvibrio sp. Next base: position 3,513 of record NZ_JBRFPI010000048.1, on the reverse strand, counting down.
TCACCAATGCATCAGCGAGGCAGGTATTGCGCGCAAGCACCACAAACTCTTCGCCACCAAAGCGGAAAACCCGATCTGTTTTGCGTACGCGCCGCGTCAACAGTTGGGCCAGATCAACTAACACTTCGTCACCAGTGGTATGACCGAATTTGTCGTTCACCATTTTGAAGAAATCCAAATCCAAAATAATCAGGGTCGCGGGGGTTAGGTTGCGCGCGCAGTCTGCAACACTCAGGCGCATCTCTTCATCCATTGCGCGGCGATTACCCAGTTGAGTGAGTGCATCCTGATTGGCATAACCTTGCAGAAGTAACTGTTGTTGATGGGTCAGACGTGCAAAAACGTAGGCCATGCTGCCGCACATCAGCAGCGAGGCAACCATGGCAAAGGCTTCCGTAGTGGTCTCAAGGTATAGCGCAATAGGCAGGACGGCGGCGATGGTCAGCGCATTGGCAATGAGTGCGGCTGTTGCATTAAGCAGAAAGAAATTGGCAATCAGCGATGGGAACAGCCAGAACACATAAATGGGTTCATTGAGATGCGCAACGGCAACCGCACCTGAGGAATAGAGTAGGGCGGTAATATTGGAGACCAATTGTGTTGCCTGGCCAAGCCTATAGGTATAGATAGCACTGCTCAGCGCCACCACCACAATAGCCAAGTCCACCACCGCATTGACGATTTCGCCATTGAGATAACGGATCACACAGAAGGGCGCGATCAGCAGGCTCGCGAGTATGGCAAACAGATACACCATCCCGCGTTGGAACTTGTTCTTTGAGTCAGTCAGCATAATTGCCGGCAGATTCTCCCGTTTTGTATTGTTACGCTGCTTAACCAGCACCGCTTTTTATAGCTCACAGCATAGTCGCCAAATCGCGGTTTTGCCCAGTTCATTGCGGAAGAATTTGGCGCTGCCGGACTAGCTGCACTATTCTGCAAGCTAATTTTTAGCCGGTTTTCAGGTAATGGATAGGTAAACGAATCACTATGTCCTGTTTCGATAATCGCTTTTTTGACAGTCATTGCCATTTCGATTTTGTAGAATTCAATGCTGATCGCGCTGCGCTTTGGCAAGCCTGCAATGCGCAGGGAATTACGCAGCTGCTAATACCCGGGGTCACACCAGATCAGTGGCAAACCGCCGCGCAGTTATGTTTGCAATATGCTGGATTATGTTATGCGGCAGGTATTCATCCGCATTGGATCGAACGGCAGCCCTGGTTCCAAGTCGATACCAATAATCTGCTGGACAACTCTGTGCGAGAAAAAATAGCAGCACTCATCCAGCAAGAATTTAATCTCTCTACAAAAGTGTGTGCCGCGCGCTGTGTCGCCGTGGGCGAGTGTGGTCTGGATAAGATGATCGCCACCTCGTTTGAATTGCAACAGCAGCTGCTCACAATTCACATTGATGTTGCCAACCAGCTGCGCAAGCCGCTGATTATTCACTGCGTTCGGGCACACAATGAATTGATTGCCTTGCTCAAGAAAAATAAAGCGGAAGTGGGTGGTGTGATCCATGCGTTTAGCGGCAGTTATGAAGTGGCGCGGCAGTATGTGGACTTGGGTTTTTATCTCGGCATCGGCGGTACTATCACTTATGAGCGCGCGCAAAAAACCCGCGCTGCTGCTGCAAAAATTCCGCTGGAGTGTTTAGTGTTGGAGACAGATGCTCCGGACATGCCGCTGTACGGCAAGCAGGGGCAGCGCAATAGCCCGGAATATATTCCACAGATAGCGCAAGTGCTCGCGGATTTGCGCGATATAGCTGTGGATGAGATTGCCGCGGTCACCTGCTGCAATACCATGCGTTTATTTCACCGCAGTTAATATCGCTGGGGCTTGGGTAGAGGAGCGTACACAATTGCGCCCCTGTGCTTTGGCGACATAGAGCGCTTTATCTGCACGCGCAATAAAATCGGTCGGTGATTCTTGCGCTAATATTTGCGCAACGCCAAAACTGGCTGTGACATGCAATGCTTTGGGCCAATCATTTTCTTCAATACAGAGGCGCAATTTTTCTGCCAGACCGCAGGCATTTTCCAATGTGGTATCCGGGCAGGCCAGTACAAACTCTTCACCACCCCAGCGCGCGAGTAAATCGTGTGTGCGGGTATTTGCACTCAACACTTGCGCAAATGCCAGCAAGACCTGGTCGCCAATATTATGGCCATAGGTATCGTTGATTTTTTTAAAGTGATCGATATCAATAAAAATCAGCGATAGCAAATGGGTTGCATCAGTACTCCAGCTCTGGTTAAACACGGGCGCCAAGCCATCGCGGTTTAATACACCGGTCAAGGGGTCACGTGTTAATCGCTCCTCCAGTTGCTGGTGCTCCTGATTGAGTAACCGATTAAGGTCTTCCAATTGTTGCTGACGATGTTTATTAGTCTGCAGTTCAGTTTTTGCTTTCTTCAGTGTACTGATAAAAAACGCCAGCGCCGTTAATGTCCATAGGCTCAAGAGGATTAAATATAATGTGCGGTCATGGATGTATTTTCCGCTGATCTCAACGCGCTCGATAATCATCTGGTACTTGCCGGGTTTCACGTGTTCGCCTGTTGATACTTGCACGCCGCGCACTTCATTAAATTCTGGCCCCCAATACTCAGGTGGAATTTTCCCTTGGCTGAGCCACCAGGTGGGTACTTGCATATGCCTCATATTGATCACTTGTGGATAGCGCGTGTGCGTATCAAATAATTCAATAGCGTTATATTTGAGTGAGTTGGTGTCTTCCTGGCGTGAATACGCCGGATTAAAATTAATTAACTGAAAGCGGACACCGAATGTTTGTGGTGTGGAGTATTTTGCCCAGAGTTTAACTTGTTCGTAGTTGCTTAAATCCCTGCCTTTGCCATTTTTATCCGAAAGACTAAAACTGATTTCACAATAAGGCCATTGATAATCAGAGGCGATAATTTCGCAATTGAGAATAAATTTTTCCCCATCACGCTGCAGTGTTGAGATGGATTTTCCGCCGTTGCCGCGATCATCGATAGAATCAATGAATAAGTCTGATTCTTGCCCGAGCACCAATACTTTTTCCGGGCCATAGGCCTGAAAGGCGAGAGCTAGCAGAGTGATAACAATGAGTAATCCAAGCAACCTTGCTTTTAAAATATCGTGCTGGATAGTCATGATAGGTGTGGTTGAGTGCGTTAATTTTTGTAAGTAAAACACAAATTTTGCTCGGCTGACAGCAGCTTGTGTAACTCTTCTTCCGCTTATAACTTTTGGTGGAGTTTTACTGCAAACTCATACAAAAGTTTGCAGTAAAACCGCATGCTTAAAGTTTATTTGACTGTATCGGCCAGGTTTTTATAAATGGTATCCAGTAATCCGTCTTTATCGGTATCGTGCGGTAATTGCCAAAACATCATGCCGCCCAGTTTGTGTTGTTGGACATAGCGTGTTTTTTCGGCGAGTGAGCGCGTATCGTCAAAAGTGGCAAATATTTTTTTGCTGGGACTGTAAAAACTGGGTGCTTTGGCGATATCGTCCCAG
>NZ_JBRFPI010000047.1:1409-17105 GCF_053579595.1 Cellvibrio sp. | reverse complement strand
ATTGGTTTGGCTGCAGCATTTGGTGCCTATGTTTGGGTGTCGAGTGTGCAATCAGCGATTGAGAATCAAAATGCCCGCAATCAACTGCTCAATCAGGAAATTGCCAAGCTTGATGCGCAAGTTAAAGAAATCAGCGAGATTAAAAAGGTGCGCGACGATTTGCTGGCCCGTATCAAAGTGATTACAGATCTTGAAGGCACTCGCCCAGTTATAGTCCGCTACTTTGATGAGCTGGCCAGATCCATTCCCGATGGAGTTTGGATTAGTTCGGCGGAGCGCAAGGGTAATGTAGTAACCATTGAAGGAGTGGCTGAATCATACAATCGTATAGCCAGCTTCTTGCGCAACCTTGAAGCATCCGATTGGTATGCATCGCATAATTTAATTTCTGTAGATGCTGCTCCTGAGGAGGGTGAGGATGCGAGTAAATTCAAAATGACTGTTGAAACCTCTGCGCCAGTTGATCCTGCTGCTGATCCTGCAAAAACCGCTGGGGGGGTAAAATAAATGTCATTTCAAGATACCCTCGACCAGCTTAAAGAGTTTGATGTAAATAACATCGACTTTGAAAAAATAGGTGTCTGGCCATGGCCGGCTAAAGTGTTTGTTTGTTTGTTACTGATTGCAGTGGTTTTTGCGGGAACTTACTACCTTAAAATCAGCGATTTAAATTTAGAGCTTGAGTCTGTTGCTGCGCAAGAGCAGACCTTAAGAGGGACCTTTGAGAAACGAAGTTTCGAAGCTGCGAATCTGGATGCTTACAAAGCGCAGATGGAAGAGATGAAGGTCACTTTTGATTCTTTGTTGTCGCGCTTGCCAGCAAAAACAGAAGTTCCGGGATTGCTAGAAGATATTGGTACACGTGGTAGTGAAAGTGGCTTGACCAACATTAATATCAACTTTCAGCCTGACGTTGTTGCAGAGTATTACATTGAGGTTCCAATCAATATATCTGCCGACGGTGGTTATCACGATATGGGCGGTTTTGTCAGCGGGGTTGCTGGTATGCCGCGTATTGTAACCTTGCATGATTTTTCGATTGCGGCATCTAAAGAAAATAAAACGTTGAGCATGAAAATTTTAGCGAAAACTTATCGCTATAAATCCCAGGAGGCCGCGAAATGAAACGGTCACTGTTAATAACACAGTTGGTTTGGCTGCTGGCACTGACAGGTTGTGGTCAATCTTCCCAACAGGACTTGATTGATTTTATGGAAGAAACAAAGCGCAGACCCAAAGGACAAATTGAGCCTTTACCTACGTTTAGTCCTTATCAACCATTTACTTACAGTGCTATGACTTTGCGTAGCCCTTTTGAAAAGCCTATTCCGATAGATGAATCGGCTGCCAAAGGTGGTCGCGCGGTTGCTCCGGATTTAACAAGAGAAAAAGAGTTCCTTGAAGGTTTCAATATTACTTCGCTCAAAATGGTTGGCACTATTAGCAAAGGTGGCCAGTTGTGGGCGCTTATTGATGATGGAGCAAATAGTGTCGTGCCAGCAACTGTTGGAAATTACTTGGGGATGAACCACGGCAAAATAATATCCACCAGTTCAACGCAAATTGAAGTGATGGAAATTGTGGGTGATGGTTCCAATGGTTGGGTTGAACGTCCCAGAATTATTAAATTAGAAGAGAAGGAATAAGCGGAAATGTGTGCTCTATTCACTCCGGGGTTGAATATGCGTAAATTTGTTGTGGCATTTATTTGTTTGGTGGTTTCGCCGTTAACATTGGCGAGCACTCTGAATGAAATTAATTTTTTCCAGCTGCCGGGGGAGCGTTTTGAGGTACGTATGTCCTTCGATACGCCACCACCGCAACCTAAAGGTTATACCATCGAAAAGCCTGCACGCATCGTGCTCGATTTCCCTGATGTGGTAAGTGGGTTGAAAGAACGCCGCTTTCCTCTGGCTGTCGATAATGGTCAAAGTGCGATGGTGCTTACGAGCGAAGGCCGTACCCGATTGATTTTAAATCTTAATGATTTGGCCTCATACACTACGCGTACCGATGGCAATAGTTTTATCGTCGAAGTTGGTGCAGCAAAAGGTGCTGATACTGGGCAGGCAAGTCGTCCTGCCGTCGAAGTTGCTACCAAGTCTACTTATAAAGAAAAAGACACCTTAGGCAATCAAACCAAGATCACCAATATCGATTTTCGTCGTGGTACTGCGGGCGAGGGGCGTGTCATTGTTACCCTGTCCAATCCCAAGGTGAGTGCCGATATGGTGAGTACTGGCGCAGGTGTGAAGTTATCGTTTAAGGATGCATGGTTACCTCCAGAGCTGCGCCGTCGTTTGGATGTGGTTGACTTTGCAACTCCTGTATCTCTGGTTAGTGCTACTCAAGAAGGTGAGAGTTCCGTACTTAATGTCAGTGCGGGTGGTGATTTTGATTATCTCGCCTATCAAACAGATAATGAATATGTATTGAGTATTAAACCGCTGACAGAGCAGGAAAAACTGGAGAAGAAAAAAGATTTTGAATATACCGGTGAAAAGTTATCGCTGGATTTCCAGGACATTGAAGTGCGCGCGGTACTGCAAATTATCGCAGATTTCACTGAGTTGAATTTGGTGGCGAGCGACACTGTGCAGGGGCGTATTACCTTGCGCTTGCAGAATGTTCCATGGGACCAAGCTCTAGAAATGGTGCTAAAAAACAAAGGTCTGGATAAGCGTCAAGTAGGTAACGTGTTGATGGTAGCACCCGCAGCAGAAATTGCTGAGCGTGAGCGTCAGGAAATTACCACCAAGAAACAACTCGAAGAATTGGCTCCATTGCGAACTGAATATATCCGCGTACGTTATGCTAATGCGAAAGAAATGTTTGAGCTGTTTAGTGATGGAGGCGGTGGCGGTGGCGGTGGCGGTGGTCAAGGCGGCAATCGCGCAACGGGGAGTGTCTTATCTGAGCGTGGTCAAGGTGTAGTAGATGAGCGTACTAACTCGATTATTATTACTGATACAGCTGAGCGTATTGAAGCCTTCAAGCGTTTAGTTGATCAGATAGATATACCTATTCGCCAAGTGATGATTGAGGCGAGAATTGTAATTGCTAACACTGACTTTGAGCGCGAGCTGGGTATCCGTTGGGGGGGCGTTGGTTATAATGCCAATAGAAATCGTGTAATCGATTTTGCGGGTTCCCAAGAAGGATTGGATGATGAAGATGGTACTCATCCATCGCGTTGGTTTAACCCCGGGCCGGACGATGATGACAATACTTTGAATCTTACAGAGAATAACGTGGTTGATTTGGCTGTGAATGATCCTTATGCGAGCGCTGCGATCGGTATCTTGACTGACAGCACGTATCTGGATTTAGAGCTAAGCGCATTGGAAAACTCTGGTTATGCTGAGATTGTCTCTCAGCCCAAAGTCATCACCAGTGATAAACAATTGGCCATTATTAAGTCAGGTAAAGAAATCGGGTTTTTGGAAACCGCGCCTAGTGGTGGTACGACGACTGGTTTCCGCGAGGCGGTGTTAAAACTTGAAGTAACTCCGCAAATTACACCTGATAACCGCATTATTATGGACTTAAATGTATGGAAGGATTCAGTTGCTTCTATTGAGGTATCTGGTCGCCCAACCTTGGATATCACTCGCTTGCAGACCAAGGTTCTCGTGAATAATGGTCAGACAGTAGTTTTGGGTGGAGTCTTTTCATTGGAGGGAACCAAGGGAGAGAATAAGGTTCCGGTATTGGGTGATATCCCCTATCTCGGTCGTTTATTCAAGAAGACTGTGGATAATCAATTCAAAACTGAGTTGTTGATTTTTGTTACCCCCAAGTTGATGTCGGATACCCTAGCAAACTAATGCGTAAACCCAATGTCTTTCTGGTCGGCCCCATGGGGGCCGGCAAATCTACCATAGGCCGTTTATTGGCTACTGAATTAAACCTGAGTTTTCGCGACAGTGACCGTGTTATAGAAGAGCGAACGGGGGCTGATATTCCCTGGATCTTTGATATGGAAGGTGAAGAGGGCTTTCGTGAGCGCGAAACAGCGGTGTTATTGGAATTGGCCAATGAACATGATGCTGTTATTGCGACCGGCGGTGGAATAGTTTTGCGTGCGCAAAATCGTGAAATGATGAAATCATCGGGTTTTGTTTGTTATCTCACAGCGTCTATCGACCAACTGGTTGAGCGCACCGCGCGCGATAAAAAGCGTCCCTTGTTGCAAGTTGAAAATCCGCGCCAAAAAATTATCGATTTACTCGCTTTGCGCGATCCTCTGTATCACGATGCGGCTGATTTTGTTGTGAATACCGATCGCCGCTCTCCGAAAGCAGTCGCTCAGGAAATTGCATCGCTCGTGCAGGATGCCTGATCAGTCCAGGTTCTCTCTTCGATTGCCCGTTTTCCCTACATTCTCCATCTCTGATATCAGCTGCACTTTGTGATAAAGTGCGGCTGTTTTCTACATCTCCGCAAAAGGCTCCTTTTATGCAGGTTTTAACCGTTAATCTGGATGACCGCAGCTATCCAATTTATATCGGCGAGCAATTGTTGTCGCAGCCCGGCTTGATTCGTCAACATATTCGCGGACGTCAGGTTTGTGTGGTAACCAATGAAACTGTAGCGCCCCTGTATCTCGATCAACTTTGCGCTGCGCTCGATGGTTATCAAATCGATAGTGTGATCTTGCCAGACGGCGAAAGCCATAAAACCCTGGATGTATGGGCCAGCATTTTTGATAAGTTGCTCAGTGCGCGCCACAACCGCACTACTACCTTGATTGCGCTCGGTGGTGGAGTGGTTGGTGATATGACTGGCTTTGCTGCGGCTTGTTACCAGCGTGGTGTTGATTTCATCCAGATCCCAACGACTTTATTGTCGATGGTTGATTCATCTGTTGGTGGTAAAACCGGTGTAAATCATCCGCTTGGCAAAAATATGATTGGTGCTTTCTATCAGCCACTCTGTGTGCTTGCGGATACCTCATTATTAACCACTTTGCCTAGGCGTGAATTATCCGCAGGCATTGCAGAGATAGTTAAATACGGCTTGATTTCTGACTACGATTTTTTTGTCTGGTTAGAAAATAATATGGATCAGCTGCTCGCTGGTGATATGGCAGCACTTGCCTATGCGGTTAAGCGCTCCTGCGAAAATAAGGCCGATGTTGTGGCGAAAGATGAGCGCGAAGGCGGCTTACGCGCGATTCTGAATTTAGGTCATACGTTTGGCCACGCTATTGAAACTGCTCAAGGCTATGGTAATTGGTTGCATGGAGAGGCAGTTGCTGCAGGCATGGTAATGGCTGCCGATTTGTCCTGGCGGCGCGGCGCTATTAGCGCAGAAGAACTGACGCGGATAATTCATTTGCTGCAACGCGCAGATTTACCGATAAAAGCACCAGCTGATATGACCCCTGCACAATTTATGGAATTAATGGGTGTCGATAAAAAAGTATTGGATGGGCGTTTACGTTTGGTGTTGCTGGAGTCTATGGGTAAAGCAATTATTACCAGCGATATCGATGCGGGAATGCTGCAAGATACTTTTGAAGCTTGCAAAGCGAATTAACGAAACAGATCACAAGAGACAGACATCATGACGAGAGAGTCACCGATGCGTGCCCAGCCGGACAGTCGCCTACTCGATCACGGCGATTCACAACAGGGTTATTTGTTTGATGAGCCGGATGATGAACATCCTGAGGATCAGCTACTGGCAGATTATCGCCAGCGCTATGGTTTGTCAGAAGATCCTTTTGCGCATGATTATTCATTCCCCTTGTTCACTGGTGCTGGCCGTAGGCAGTTGCTTGACCAGTTATTACATCTCTGCCAATTCAGTAATAGTGTACTTGCTGTTCTGGGTGAGCATGGCGTGGGCAAAACCAGGATTGCCCACGCGTTTATGGATTCGCTTTCAGACCAGGATCAAATTTGTTTTTTGAGCTTGCGCTCTGGTCAGAGTCTCGAACAAATTTTGTTGCCGATTATTCAATCCTTTGGTGTTGAGACCAGTGGCGTCGCTTCAACTGAAAGTCTGTTGGCGGCTCTCGAAGCATTTATTGCCGAAGAAGCTGTGTCAGATGATGATGGTTTGGCAGTTGTAGTATTGGATAATGCCCAGTTGTTGGATGACCAATCCATCTCGGTATTGACCTCTCTACTCAGTAATTTTCCGCAACAAAATCGTTTGCATCTTGCGCTGTTTGGTGAACCGCAATTGATGCATCGTCTGGAACGTTTGAGTCCGGAAAATTTATTAATCAATGATTTCCATCTGCAACCATTTGGTTTGTTGGAGACAGTTGATTATTTAAATTTCCGCATGGAGATGGCCGATTATCTTGGCCCTGAAATTTTTACTGAGTCGATGGTTGAGCCTTGGTGGCGACAGACCCATGGGCAGCTAAATGTATTGCACGAATTGGCGCAGGAGCGCTTGCTCGAATCTGTAACGCCTCCATCTCCATCAAGCAAACGCCCTTTGCCGGTGGTGCATATCATTGCCATATCCATGTTGATTGCGGTGGTAGGTGTAGCATTTCTGTATATGGGTGATGACAAAACGCAGGCACCGACGAATTCATCTCTAGCCAATTCAACCGCGCTGCCCACAGCAGCGCTCCGACCAGAAACTACCCAGCCACCATCGGTGTCGCCAGCAGGTGTGGATAATGAGAATGCAGAGTTAAGCTCTACAGATACGCCTGTTCAGCCATTGTTGGAGTCCTTGCCTCAACCCTTGCAACCTAACCAACAAGTGCAACCTGCAACACAGCCCATACAAACTGCGCAAACCTCTGCATCGACTGCTGTGCTCAGTGAAGATATGCCAAAAGAGGAGATTGTTCCGTTAGCGCAACTACCTACCGCACCCCCGAAGCAAGCCCAGTCAATACCTGATCCTATGCCGGTTGCGCAAGCTAAACCGGTAGAGCTTGCGCCGCAGCCAGTTTCACAACCTGAAGTGAAGGTTGTTAAGCCTGAACCGGAAGTAATTAAGCCAGCAGTAAAATCCGTATTCACTGCGGCGATTGGTGCTGGTGCGCAGGAGCGCAATATTCTTTCTTGGAAGCCCAGTGAATACACAATCCAATTATTGGGCGTCAGCAGTGAAAAAGCAGCGCGGGATTTTGTTGCTTCCCAAGCAAATAAAAAAGATCTTTTGGTGTTCAAGAGCAAACGTCAAGGCAAGGATTGGTTTGTGGTGATTACTGGCCGCTACACAAGTTCTGCTCAGGCACGTCAAGCAATTGCCCGATTGCCCGACGCCCAGCGCGATGCAGGTCCCTGGCCGCGCGATATAAAAACGATTCAAAATGAAATTAAATCGGCGTTGTAATTCGATGTGAAAAATGTGGGCATAAAAAAACCCGGCATTTGCCGCGTTTTTTTGTAGGGTGCAAAATAGGAAATTATTCATCGCTTTCCAAGACTTCACCATATTCACTTGCATCCGGCGCTTCATCAAGTTCAGCCAAATCGTCGGGTTTAACGCGAAAGAACCAGCCGTCATCGTAAGGTGAGCTGTTCACGGTTTCAGGTGCATCTTGCAGTGCTTCGTTAACAGCAACGACTTCGCCGGACACCAGCGAGTAAATATCGGATGCTGCTTTAACGGATTCGACTACGCCAGCTTCTTCGCCCAGTGCAATGCGGGTGCCTACTTCGGGGGTTTCTACATAGACAACATCACCCAGGGCATCTTGGGCATGGTCGGTAATACCGATGGTGACAGTGCCGTCTTCTTCAACACGCGCCCACTCGTGGCTGCTCAAATATTTCAGTTCTTTGCGAATATCACTCATGATCTTGTTCCTGTGGTAGTTCCGGTAAGAATTTTAAACGATCAACGTTATGTTCAGATTAGGGCTTTGCCATTGCGTACAAAATTGGGTGCGACTACCTCAACGGTTACTTGCTTGCCGCGCATTTCCACTTGGCAGTGGGCGCCAATGCTGCGAGGCACTCGCGCTAAAGCAATAGAATAGCCCAAGCTGGGCGAAAATGTCCCGCTGGTGATAACGCCTTTTTCATCGCTGCCGTCGACTGTAACGATTTGCTCTGCGCGCAATACACCGCGTTCGCGCAGCACCAATCCCACCAGCTTGTGAGTCGATGCTGCCGCTTTTTGCGACTCCAAAACTGCGCGGCCGATAAAGTCGCGTGAGTCTGGTTGCCACGCGATAGTCCAGCCCATATTGGCGGCGAGCGGCGATACGGATTCATCCATCTCATGGCCGTAAAGATTCATACCTGCTTCGAGTCGCAAGGTATCCCGTGCGCCCAAACCGCAGGGTGCTACACCTGCATCGGCCAAAGCCTGCCACAAACTGACAGCGGCTTCGTTGGGCAACATGATTTCCAGACCGTCTTCGCCGGTATAACCGGTGCGGGCAATAAACCAATCGCCCGCAGGCAGGCCTTGGAATACTTGCAGGCTAGCGATTATCGCCGCCTGTTCAGCGCTAAGCAGCGATGAGGCGATGCGAATTGCATCTGGCCCTTGCACCGCGATCATCGCCAATTCAGCGCGCTCGGTTATTGCGACAGAGAACGTCTTTGCGACTTGGTTCATCCAGGCGAGGTCTTTTTCGCGGGTGCTGCAGTTAACGACAGCGCGGTACCAATCGCCGAGGTTATAGACGATCAAATCATCGATCACGCCACCGTCATGGTTGAGCATGCCGCTATAGAGTGCTTTGCCATAGAGCGAATCTAGCTTGGCGACGTCGTTAGCGAGCAGGTATTGCAGATAGGCTTTGGCATCGGAGCCAGTCACATCCACCACGGTCATATGGGAAACATCAAACATCCCCGCCGATTGGCGCACCTTATGGTGCTCCTCGATCTGAGAGCCGTAATGCAGTGGCATATCCCAGCCGCCAAAGTCCACGAGTTTGCCGCCCATGGCTTGATGGGTGGCATAGAGAGCGGTTTTGTTGCCCATTGGAATACCTGCGCAGAAGGGTGGGTTGGAAAAAGGGCGCCATTCTAGGCGCGCGGGCGGATACTGTCCAACGAATCGGCGCGGGCGATAACAATGCCCGCACCGATAGGGAGATTAGCGCCCGTAGTAGGCAGTAAAGCTGGCTTGGCCGATACGATTGGCGTTGATCATGTAGCCGATCAGTGCGGCGGTTGCATCGGAAGGGACTTCGATTTTCTCGGTTTTAAGTGCGTGCAGAGTAAAAATATAGCGGTGCGGTTTATCGCCCACTGGCGGGCAAGCGCCACCAAAACCGGGAGCGCCAAAATCCGTGCGGCCTTGCAGGCTGCCGGCAGGCAGTTTTTTGCCATCGGCTGTGCCTACGCCTGCTGCCAATTTGTTAGTGGTAGCGGGAAGGTTGTACACCACCCAATGCCACCAACCAGAACCTGTGGGAGCATCCGGATCGTATACAGTGAGTGCAAAACTCTTGGTGCCTTCAGGGGCATTAGCCCACACCAACTCTGGTGAGATATTGTTGCCGGTGCAGCCAAAACCACTAAACACCTGATCAGCGCCCAAGGTGGATTCTGGTTTGATAGTCGGGCTTGAGAGTTTGAAATCGGCCGCTGCTACAAGGCTGTTTAAGGCCAGTGCACCGAATAATCCCAGCGCGATTTTTACACTGTGTTGGTTAAACATGGGTTTCTCCTTTTGTCAGTTCTGTTGTTCAGGTTGTTCTGGATTATCTGTCGGAGCTTCAGGTTCTGCTGCATCTTTGTTGTCTTTTTCAGTGCTATCTTTTTCGGGATTGTCTTTGCGCTCCCCATCAACTTTCTCTTTCAATTCCTGCATATCCGCTATAAATTCTTCCAGGCTGTGATCGCGGCTAAGGCGCACAGATGGCGGATAAATGCGGCTCATATAAAGTTCGTCTGACAAGTGATTGCTCGCCTGATATTCCTTGGTCATAGTGATGACAGAGCCCAGAATTGCGATTGCTGCCAAATAGATTTTTAAACGATGTGGGCGCTTATTACCAGCAGTCAGAAAGTGGAAATAAAGCACAATCGCGCAAATGAAAATAATTGGATGCACACTAAATGTTTGCAGTGATTCCCAGCTAAATGCATAAGCAGTCAGGCCACTGAGGTGTTCCCATAATTCCAGAAACGCCAAGCCTGCACTGGCAATAAACAAGTGGCGCCCAAAACGTGCGTGGCCGGTAAACAGTTTGCCAAACAGCGCCCAGATGCCACTCCAACCAATCGCAAAGCCGAATACGCTAACCAATTCCAATAAATATTTGCTAAGCGTGCCCTGGTTGAGATCGGGAAGCCAGGTACTGAGCAGGCCAGTTACTAACAACAAGAGCAAACCGGTGAGGGCTGGGAACATTCCTTCCCAGCGATGATTGGTTAAATCGGTTACTTCAGCGGTGACTTTGTAATCGGCCGTGCGAATGCGCAAGCGCGTGTGGCCGAGGCGATAAATATTATCGCCTCCCACAACAAAAAAATTCTCACGGGTATTGGCGTAAGTGATGCCGTTGTAACTGCCTAAATCCGCGATTATCAATTCATCCAGTTGATTCAATTCAATCTGTGCATGATGCGCGGCAGTATGTGGGTCATCGAGAATAATATCGTTGTCGTAAGCACGGCCGATGGTGATTGGCAGATGCGTCACTTTGCTGCGATGTAATACTTCGCCATCGGGTGTTAATTGCTCAACAAAAATGGAGTGGCTCATTGTGCGGCCTCCATAGTGTCGGATTTATTTTGCGCTGATTCAGTATTGGATGTATCGCTTGCATCAGTTTTAATGCTGTCATCGAGTACAGGTTTTGTTTCGTCATCCGTTTTTGTAATGCGATCAATGCCCTGCAAAAATTGGTTAATTAATTTCTTGCCGTTGCTGTAGGAGACACCTTGGATATTGATCATGCTTTGCAAATTTTTTTCGCTGTCGTCAGTGCTCGCGGTGATCAACGTGAAATCGTAGAGCTCCTTAAATTTGTGATAAGCCTCAGCGCATACTAGCGCGCGCAGCGAAATATTATTGTGTTTAATGAAATCTTCTGTGCAGGCTGCGGGTGTAATGGTTTCGCTTTTTGCTGTGCTATACACTTGGCCGTTAAACATATTGGTGGTTAGCTGCGCAAACTGCATCGCGTTGAGTTTTTTGTTGTGCGCGTACTTATGATGCATGCTGATATGACCGGTTTGCATGTCACCCGACACAAAAATCGCCGATTCCATCGAGCAGTTAATACTCGCAATGGTGTAGGCCTTTTTCGCCGAGCTGTCAGTATTGCCCCAGCAGCGCACTTGGTCGGATTCGCGCACCGGAACACGATAGGGGCCTAAATCTTTAATGCTGAATGGTTTTTCCAATAATTTATCCACCATCACCGCTTGGTGCTCCAGCAACTGCTCGCCAATGATAGGTTTAAAATCGGTGGGCGGTGTCATATCGGCGGTGACGCGCGCAAGCAAGGCCTGCACGTAGCGCACCGGAACCAAGAAGCTCACCAATTCGCCATCGCGTCTGTGTGCAACGTTTACGCCCGCGACTTGTCCATCAGCGGTCACATTAGGACCACCACTCATGCCTGCGTTAACCGGGCCTGTGAACATGAGCTGATCGGAAAATCCGCGTGCGCTGATACCGTTATAAGTGCCTTCAGAAATGGTAAATCCCAAATCGAGAGGATTGCCGAGCGAATATAAATGTTGCCCTTGATTTAATTTCACCAGTGCGGGTTGCTCGCTGCCATTGACAGCGTGCGGCACTTTGAAAAAACCACTGCCATTGCGCGCAATGCGCACGACAGCCAAATCGTGCAATACATCGACTGCCAGTAATTCAAGCGCACCACTCTTACCGCTGGTGTCCTTGTATTCACCAAAATAGGTTTCTGGCTCCAGCGCAATTTGCGATACCACATGGAAATTGGTCACTACCAAATTCGAATTGCCAATTAAAAAGCCCGAACCAACTGAAGATTGGCTATTGCCGTTTTTCAGCAATACGCGCAACTGCAATAAGTCTTGCTGGGCAGACGCATAGAGTTGCTGGGCGGCAGACGATGGAAGCGGCGGGGCAGTTTCAGCCAAAGCGGGCATACTCAAGCTGATGGCCAATGCAATGGCGCGAGTCAGCAGGCGATAGGAAAAACTCATGAAAATCCTTGCAGCAATTAGGGTAATAAAAAGAGTTAGCGTAAACGGCCATTGGCGATAAACAAAATCGTCGCGGTAAAGGATAGTGGCTGTGACGGGATAGTAGCGACTATTTCTCTACTGAGGTAGCACGATTTGTCTTGCTCGCTGCAAATGTTGCATGGCAAACAAGCTAATACGCCCGTGTATCAGCGGCAGTTCAATCGAGCTTGCCTAGTGATCCGGCGTGCGCGCCAAGGCCCAAATGTCCACCTGTTTGGCGCCGGCTTTAAGCAATAGTTCACTCAAGGTGCGTGCCGTGGCGGTGGTGGTAACTACATCGTCAATCAGCGCGATCTTTGAAGCGCGAATTTTTACCGAATATGCCGGTTTTATGCTGAATGACTGGCGTAAATTCTTTAACCGCTGTGCGCGGCTTAACCCTTTCTGCGAATGGTGATAATGCTCTTGTCGGCAGGCTGATAGCACTGGAATCTCCAGGTGTTTACCTACCCAGTAGGCCATAAGTTCGCTCTGGTTAAAGCCGCGCTGCCAGCGTTTTCGCCAGTGGATAGGCACAGGCACTAAAAAATCCGGGCGCTCACTGTGCCTGCAGGTCTCGGCCAGCAAACGTGCGAGTAGTTTGCCGCTGCTCAGCTGGCGCCGGTATTTAAACTGGTGAATCAGGTGGTCAAGCGGATGCTCGTAACGAAAGGCGATACTGGATTGGCGAAAAGCTGGCGGTTTTTGCAGGCATTTGCCGCACAGGTTTGCGTCGCTAGTCATTGGCAGGGCGCAGCAGCGGCATAAAAAGGGTTCGCGGTTCAAGCGCGGGAGGGCGGCATCGCATTCGGGGCAGAGTAGCTGAAAGTCGGCGCTGGCGAGGCCGCACATCAAGCAAGGGGCTGGCAGCAGGTGGTTGAGCAGGTTGGTGAGGGTCAAGCGCAGCATAAAAATCCCTATCAGATGCATCCTTGGTGGTGGCATTGTCGATATTGCCTGAGCTTTTGTCAAAATGGAGTTGTAAACCCGAATTGAGCTTTTGGGTTGACAGCTTTTTTTGCTCAGTTAAGATGCGGTCATAGTCCGAACACTTTTGCCCAGAACACAATGGAACGCACCTATGAATGCCAGCCTTGCTCCGACCATCAGACACGATTGGACCCGCGCCGAAATCACCACCCTGTTTGCACTTCCCTTTAGCGACCTGATGTTCCAGGCGCAGAGCGTGCACCGCGCCCATTTCAATCCCAACGAAGTGCAGGTCAGTACGCTCTGCTCGATCAAAACCGGCGCCTGCCCGGAAGACTGCGCCTATTGTCCGCAGTCTGCCCGTTACGACACCGGCCTGGAGCGCGAAAAGTTGATGGCAGTGGAAAAGGTAATAGAGGAAGCCAAAGCGGCTAAGGCCTCGGGCGCGACGCGTTTCTGCATGGGCGCTGCCTGGCGCTCACCCAAAAACAAAGACATGCCTTATGTAACCACCATGGTGCAGGGCGTTAAGGCGCTCGGTTTGGAAACCTGCATGACTTTGGGGATGCTGGACGAAGCCCAGGCGCAGGAATTGGCTGATGCCGGTTTGGATTACTACAACCACAATCTCGATACCTCGCCCGAATACTACGGTGAAATCATTACTACCCGCACTTATCAAGACCGATTGGAAACCCTGGCCAACGTGCGCAAGGCCGGTATGAAAGTCTGCTGCGGCGGAATTGTCGGTATGGGCGAAGAGGAAAATGATCGCGCCGGTCTGCTGCAGCAGCTTGCCAATATGCCGGAACATCCCGAATCTGTGCCCATCAACATGCTGGTAAAAGTCGGCGGTACGCCATTGGAAAATGAAGCGGATCTCGATCCGTTTGATTTTCTCCGTACCATCGCCGTCGCCCGTATTTTGATGCCGCAATCACACGTGCGCCTCTCTGCTGGTCGAGAGCAAATGAACGAACAAACCCAGGCGATGGCTTTCCTCGCTGGCGCTAACTCGATTTTCTACGGCGAAAAATTATTGACCACACCCAACCCTGAAGCCAACAAAGATATGCAGTTGTTCAAAAAGCTCGGCATCAAGCCCGAAGCTTATGAAGTGCATGAAGATGAAAGCGAGCAGGAGGCATCGATAGTGCATCAGTTGCAAGAAGCGGCAATGGATTCGATGTTTTATAACGCTGCAAAATAAGTTTCACTTTGTGATTATCCCTACGGCGGGTTGCTTCGCTAACCCGCCCTACATGTGCCTCATTCATGTCCTCTCATCTCGATCAAGTTCTTGCTCCTGCTCTTATTGAACGCCGCGCTGCGCACCTTTATCGCACACGCAAATTATTGCAGTCGCCGCAAACGCCGAATGTCATTGTGGATGGCAAAAACTATCTCGCGTTTTGCAGCAATGATTATTTGGGGTTGGCAAACCACCCTGATGTAATTGCCGCATTGCAACAATCAGCAGCGATATTTGGCGTGGGTAGCGGCGCATCGCATTTGGTTGCCGGTCACTCAAGCGAACATCACGCATTGGAGGAAGAGCTGGCCGAATTTACTGGCCGCGACCGTGCGTTATTATTTTCTACTGGCTATATGGCCAATATGGGCGCAATTACGGCGCTAGTCGGTCAAGGTAATGCGGTATTTGAAGACCGTTTAAATCACGCGAGCTTGTTAGATGCGGGCTTGTTAAGCGGCGCGCGCTTCCAGCGTTTTTTGCACAATGATTTGGAAAATTTGCAACACCGTTTGGATAAAACCGATGCGCAGCGAAAATTAATTGTCGTTGATGGCGTATTCAGTATGGATGGTGATTGCGCGCCCCTGCCTGAACTCGCCGCACTTGCGCAAAAAAATAATGCCTGGTTGATGGTGGATGATGCGCACGGTTTTGGCTGCCTAGGTAAAACCGGTGCAGGTAGTGCCGAGTATTTTGGTTTAACGCAAGAGCAGTTGCCAATTTTAATGGGCACGCTCGGCAAGGCCGCTGGCAGTTTCGGCGCATTTATCGCGGGCAGTGAAACTTTAATCGAAACACTGATCCAGTTTGCGCGTCCCTATATTTATACCACTGCGATGCCGCCGTCAGTGGCTGCTGCTACACGGGCTAGTCTGCGTTTAATCCAAACCGAACACTGGCGGCGTGAACATCTCAACAACTTAATTGCGCATTTTCGCGCAGGCGCACAAGCGCTGAATTTACAGTTAATGGATTCGTTTTCACCCATCCAGCCGATTGTCATCGGCGATGAAGCCAAAGCTTTATTAATATCGCAAAAATTGGCCGAGCGCGGCATTTTAATTATTGCCATTCGCCCCCCGACAGTTCCTGTAGGCAGCTCGCGCTTGCGCATCACTTTTTCCGCAGAGCATAGAGTTGCGCAGGTAGACCTCTTATTAGTTGCATTGGCTGAAATCATGCGCGAGGTTGCGCATGATTAATGTAGTGTTGATTCATGGCTGGGGCTGCGATAGCCGCACTTGGCTGCCGCTTGTAGAATCTTTGCAAGCTTTCGCCTCCATCAAGTTAATTGATTTGCCTGGCTTTGGCGCAGCTGAGCCTATTCCAAATTTTTCATTGGATACAGTGTTGGAAAAAATTGCTGCGCAATTGCCACAAGATGCAGTTGTGATGGGCTGGTCG
>NZ_JBRFPI010000047.1:0-1399 GCF_053579595.1 Cellvibrio sp. | reverse complement strand
TGCTTGCAGTGCAATTGGCGGCGCGCTTTCCGGAGCGTGTCCGAGCGGTAATTACCTTGGCGGCCAACTTAAAATTTGTGGCTGCTTCGGATTATCCCGCCGCTATGCCGCCAGAAATCAATCGCCAATTTAACCAAAGCTTTGAACAAGACCCACAAGCAACCCTGAAATTATTTTGCGGTTTGTTGGCGCAGGGCGATGCAGAGGAGCGCAACCTGTTAAAACAATTGCGCCGCAATGGCACAGGTGCAGTGACCGATGACTGGTTGCAAGCATTGCAGTTATTAACGGAGCTTGATAATCGCGTCACCTTTGCACAGCTCACGCAGCCTGGCTTGCATTTGTTGGCTGAAAAAGATGCGCTGGTGCCTGTGGCTGCTGCAGAATTAATGGCGCAGATCAATCCGCAGCAAGAAATCCAGGTTTTGGGAAATACCGCTCACGCTTTGCATTGGAGTAAACCGCAAGTGGTGATTGACGCTATCGCCCGGTTTGCGAAAGAGAAAATTCTGTCGGTTGCGGAATTGGATGAAACCTCCTTGAATGAAACACCGCTGGATAAAAAAAAGGTTGCCCGTTCATTTAGTCGCGCTGCAGCAACCTACGATTCAGTTGCGCAATTGCAGCGCGATATAGGCGCGCAATTATTTGCACAGCTACCCGGTGAATTGGCTGCGCAGTCGGTAGTGTTGGATCTGGGCTCAGGTACCGGATTTTTCACGCGGCAGTTAGCGGTGAAATACCCCGAATCTCAGATTGTGGGTTTGGATATCGCAGAAGGTATGTTGCATTACGCAGCGCAGCAGCAAAAAGAAATAGCATGGTTGTGCTCAGACGCAGAGTTGTTGCCTTTAGCTGATAATAGTGTCGATCTCATTTTTTCCAGCCTCGCGATCCAGTGGTGTAACAATTTGCCGCAATTAATGGCGGAGCTGGCTCGTGTGCTTAAATCGGACGGGCAGCTGCACATTGCGACGCTCGGGCCCCACACATTGCATGAATTAAAATCTGCATGGGAACAGGTGGATGATTATGTGCATGTGAATCGCTTTCAATCGCAGAAAAATATTATCTCTGCCGTTAAGTCGGTGCATATGGCAGTGGCTGATGCGCAACAAGAAAATCGTATTCTTTATTACGATCGTTTAAGCGAATTGACCCGCGAACTAAAATCGTTGGGTGCGCATAATATTAATTCTGGTAAGCCGGAAGGCCTAACTGGGCGCTTGCGTTTGCTTGCGTTTAAAAAAGCGTATGAAGCATTTCGCACGGAGCAAGGTTTATCTGCAACTTACGATGTCATTTATTTAACTGCACATAAAGAGGCGGCACACAAACATCATGGCTAGAAAAGCATTTTTTATCGCTGGCACGGATACTAACGTTGGTAAAACGTTAG
>NZ_JBRFPI010000046.1:0-17231 GCF_053579595.1 Cellvibrio sp. | reverse complement strand
CGTGAAGGTGGTCGTACTGTTGGTGCTGGTGTTGTTGCCAAAATCCTTCAGTAATATCGACTGTTAAAAAGCGGGCCCATGTGGCCCGCTTTTTATTTATCCGGGTGGAGCAAAGTGTTTGATCAAATAATCGCAAATATGCTGTTTATTTGTTGACAGGTCACTAAGTCGCCCTTAGAATTGCGCCTCCTTTTGCCGGGGTACTTTTATCCTTGCGCACTGGAAGTTCTTTAAAACAAACAATTGGAGTTTGGTTCACATGCAGAATCAACGCATTAGAATTCGCCTGAAGGCTTTTGATCACAAGCTTATTGACGCCTCTACCCAAGAGATCGTTGAAACAGCAAAGCGTACAGGTGCTCAAGTGCGCGGTCCGATTCCGCTGCCGACTCGTAAAGAGCGCTTCACTGTATTGATTTCTCCGCACGTCAATAAAGACGCGCGTGATCAATACGAGATCCGTACACATAAGCGTTTGCTGGATATTGTTGAGCCTACTGAAAAAACTGTTGATGCACTTATGAAGCTGGATCTGGCTGCTGGTGTTGAAGTTCAAATTAGTCTCGGCTAAGTAAATGTTTAAGGTTCGGGCGCACTGGGTGTCCGAACTGTGTAACGCTCTGAAATGGGCGGCCATAGCGGGTAAAAGCCCCGTACACTATAGAGGTTAGTAAAATGACGATTGGTATTGTCGGCCGCAAAAGCGGTATGACTCGTGTATTTACCGATGATGGTGTTTCCATTCCTGTCTCTGTGATTGAGGTTGAGCCTAATCGCATCACTCAGGTTAAATGCGTAGACACTGATGGCTACTCTGCTGTGCAGGTAACTATTGGTGCTCGTCGTGCCTCCCGTGTTACCAAGTCCGAAGCCGGTCACTTTGCCAAAGCTAATGTTGAGGCGGGTCGCGGTGTTTGGGAATTGCGTAACGAAGCTCAAGAAGCTTTCGAAGTTGGTGCAACAATTACTGTTGAGTCTTTCTCTGCAGGTCAAATAATTGATGTTACTGGCACATCTAAAGGTAAAGGTTTTGCTGGCGGTATTAAACGCTGGAATTTCGGTATGCAAGATGCGACTCACGGTAACTCCCGTTCGCACCGTGTACTGGGTTCTATCGGCCAGTGTCAATCTCCAGGTCGCGTATTCAAAGGCAAGAAAATGGCTGGTCATATGGGTGCTGAGCGCGTAACCGTTCAAAACCTTGAGATTGTCCGTGTCGATGCTGAGCGCAATCTGCTTCTTGTTAAGGGTGCTATTCCTGGTGCTCCAGGTGGCGACGTTATTGTGCGTCCTGCTGTTAAAGCGCGCACTAACGGTTAAGTATCCGAGGGGAATCGACCATGGAATTAAAAATTGTTAGTCCCGGTGGTGCCCAAGGTACAGTTTCTGTATCTGAAGTTGCCTTCGGTAGAGAGTTTAATCAAGACCTGGTTCACCAAACCGTTGTTGCCTACATGGCTGGTGCTCGTCAAGGTACTAAAGCGCAAAAAACCCGCGCTGAAGTGTCTGGCGGTGGCAAAAAGCCTTGGCGTCAAAAGGGTACCGGTCGCGCACGTGCGGGTACTATCCGCAGTCCAATTTGGCGTGGTGGTGGTGCTACTTTTGCTGCTAAGCCACGTAATTTCGAGCAAAAACTTAACAAGAAAATGTACCGCGCTGCGTTGCAGTGCATCCTGTCCGAGTTGAATCGTCAGGATCGTTTGATTGTGGTTGAAAGCTTTGATGTGGATGCGCCAAAAACCAAATCTTTAGTTCAAAAGCTGGCTCAATTTAATTTGACTGATGCTTTGATTATTACCGAAGAGATGAGTGAAAACTTGTTTCTTGCATCGCGCAACCTGTACAAGGTTGGTGTGATCGATGTGCAGGGTGTTGATCCTGTAAGTCTTATCGGTTTTGACAAGGTAATCGTTACTGTTCCTGCTCTGAAAAAATTCGAGGAGATCCTGGGATGAACCAAGAACGCATTTATAAAGTGTTGCTAGGTCCTGTGGTTTCTGAGAAGTCAGCTGCAGCCGGTGAGACTAGTAACCAAGTGGTTTTCAAAGTATTGGCTGATGCTAATAAAGTGGAAATTAAAGCCGCAGTTCAAGCATTGTTCAACGCTAAAGTTGAATCAGTAAATGTATTGAACGTTAAAGGCAAAACCAAGCGTACACGCTACGGAATCGGCAAGAGAAGCGATTGGAAAAAAGCGTATGTACGTCTTGAGCAAGGTCAAGAAATCGACTTTGCGGTAGCTGAGTAAGGGGATTGTTGCAATGCCAATTGTAAAATGTAAACCAACCTCTCCAGGTCGCCGCTTTGTAGTAAAAGTTGTCAATCCGGATTTGTACAAGGGTGATCCTTACGCTCCTCTGTTGGACAAAAAGTCCAAGTCAGGTGGTCGTAACAATACCGGTCGCATTACTACTCGCCATGTTGGTGGCGGCCATAAACAACATTACCGTGTAGTTGATTTCCGTCGTAATAAAGACGGCATCCCTGCAACTGTCGAGCGCATTGAGTACGATCCAAACCGTACTGCTTATATTGCTCTCGTATGTTATGCAGATGGTGAGCGTCGCTACATCATTGCGCCCAAAGGTTTGAGCGCTGGTGACAAAATTGAGTCGGGTAATGCTGCGGCTATCAAGCCAGGTAATGCTCTGCCAATCCGTAACATCCCGTTGGGTAGTGTAATTCACTGTGTTGAGCTTAAGCCTGGTAAAGGTGCTCAGATTGCTCGTTCTGCTGGTGCTTCGGCTCAGTTAGTGGCGCGCGATGGTGCTTACGCAACTTTGCGTTTGCGCAGCGGTGAAATGCGTAAAGTGTTGAGTGATTGTCGCGCAACTCTGGGTGAAGTCTCTAACAGTGAGCACAATTTGCGTTCATTGGGCAAGGCTGGCGCCAAACGTTGGCTTGGCATTCGTCCTACTGTTCGCGGTGTTGCGATGAACCCGGTAGATCACCCAATGGGTGGTGGTGAAGGCCGTACTTCTGGCGGACGTCACCCAGTTTCACCATGGGGTACTCCAACCAAGGGTTACAAAACGCGCAAAAACAAGCGCACCGATAACATGATTGTTCGTCGTCGCGATAAGAAATAAGCGCCGACTTAACAGCTGAATAGAGGAAGAGACAGTGCCACGTTCACTGAAAAAAGGTCCTTTTATCGATCTTCACCTGATTAAGAAGGTCGAAGCTGCGATCGCGAGTAATGATCGTCGTCCAATTAAGACTTGGTCGCGCCGTTCCATGATTATGCCGGAAATGGTGGGTTTGACTTTGGCTGTGCACAATGGGCGTCAGCATGTTCCGGTCTTGGTTAACGAAGAAATGGTTGGCCATAAGCTTGGCGAATTTGCAGCAACTCGCACTTATCGCGGTCACGCCGCTGATAAGAAAGCGAAAAAACGCTAATCGAGGTATACGATGGAAGTAGCAGCAAAATTAAGCGGTGCTCGTCTGTCGGCGCAAAAAGCGCGTTTGGTTGCTGATCAAATTCGCGGTAAAGGCGTTGAAGACGCGCTTGATATCCTGGCTTTTAGCACCAAGAAAGGCGCAGAGATCATCAAGAAAGTGCTCGAATCTGCAATTGCAAATGCCGAGCACAACGAAGGCGCTGATGTTGATGAGTTGAAAGTAAAAACGATTTTTGTGGATGAGGGTGTAAGCCTGAAGCGCATTAAGCCACGTGCCAAAGGCCGTGCTGATCGTATTACCAAACGTACTTGTCATATCACCGTTAAAGTAGCCGATAAGTAAGAGAGCGCGTTATGGGTCAGAAAGTACATCCAAACGGTATTCGTCTGGGGATCATCAAAAAGCATACTTCTATTTGGTATGCCGATGGCACCGATTACGCAGACAAACTCAACATCGACTTGAAAGTACGTGCGTACATTCAAGACAAGCTTGCTAGTGCGTCAGTTAGCCGCGTTGATATTGAACGCCCCGCTAATACTGCGCGCATTACCATTCATACTGCCCGTCCAGGTATTGTGATCGGTAAAAAAGGCGAAGATGTTGATAAGTTGCGCGCTGAAGTAAGCAAGCAAATGGGCGTGCCTGTTCATATTAATATTGAAGAGATTCGCAAGCCCGATTTGGATGCAGCTTTAGTGGCACAAGGCGTGGCTCAGCAATTAGAGCGTCGTGTAATGTTCCGTCGTGCGATGAAGCGCGCGGTACAAAACGCAATGCGTCAAGGTGCTGAAGGTATCAAAATCCAAGTGGGTGGCCGCTTGGGTGGTGCCGAAATCGCTCGTAGTGAGTGGTATCGCGAAGGTCGTGTACCTCTGCACACTTTGCGTGCAGACATCGATTATGCAACAGCAGAAGCGAGCACCACCTACGGTATCATTGGTGTGAAAGTGTGGATTTTCAAAGGCGAAGTTATCGGTGACGTTACTGAAACCGAAGCAGCGTCCAAGAAAAAAGCCGCTAAATCCAAGTAAGGGGTACGCATCATGTTACAACCTAAGCGTACAAAGTTTCGCAAGCAGATGAAAGGCCGCAACCGCGGTCTGGCCCAGCGTGGCTCCAAAGTTAGCTTTGGTGATTTTGGCTTGAAAGCAACTGGTCGCGGTCGCATTACTGCGCGTCAAATCGAAGCAGCACGTCGTGCGATGACTCGTCACGTTAAGCGTGGCGGTAAAATCTGGATCCGTGTGTTCCCCGATAAGCCGATTACAGCTAAACCACTCGAAGTTCGTATGGGTAGCGGTAAAGGTGGTGTTGAATACTGGGTAGCGCAAATTCGTCCTGGCAAGGTTCTTTATGAGATGGACGGTGTAAGCGAGGAATTAGCTCGTGAAGCCTTCGCTCTTGCTGCGGCTAAATTGCCAATTACAACAACATTTGTTAAACGTTCGGTGATGTGATGAAAGCTTCAGAACTCCGCGAAAAATCCGTCGAAGAGCTGAATGGCGTCTTGTTGGAACAATTGAAAGAGCAGTTCAAGCTGCGTTTGCAAGCTTCAACTGGTCAATTGAACCAATCGCACTTGCTTACGCAAGCTCGCAAAGACATCGCTCGCATCAAGACGGCGCTTAGTCAAAAGGCAGGTAAGTAACGATGACTCAAGAAACTAAAGTGGCTCGTACACTGACTGGCAAAGTTGTCAGCGATAAGATGGATAAAACCATCACCGTGTTGATTGAGCGTCGTGTAAAGCATGAGCTTTATGGCAAGTACTCTACTAAATCATCCAAGCTTCATGCTCACGATGAAAATAACGAGTGCAAGACTGGCGATATAGTGACTGTTTCTGAGTCGCGTCCCCTGTCGAAAACCAAGACCTGGTCTTTAGTGAAAATAGAAGAGCGCGCTTCAGAAGTCTAAGACTTCCGCGCTTTTGTAAGTCAGTTTCGGAGACGGACGATGATTCAAACAGAAAGCTACTTAGATGTTGCTGACAACAGCGGTGCTCGCCGTGTCATGTGCATCAAGGTTCTTGGCGGCTCTCACCGTCGCTATGCGGCGGTTGGTGACATCATCAAAGTGACCGTTAAGGAAGCAATTCCTCGCGGCAAGGTGAAGAAAGGCCAAGTAATGAAGGCAGTTGTTGTACGCACCAAAAAAGGCGTGCGTCGTCAAGACGGTTCATTAATCAAGTTTGACGATAATGCTGCCGTACTGCTGAATAACCAAGATGCTCCGATTGGTACCCGTATTTTCGGACCCGTGACTCGTGAGTTGCGTGGCGAGAAATTTATGAAAATCATTTCTTTGGCTCCTGAAGTGCTGTAAGCACTTTACGCTAAAGAGTCGAGGGCAGATAAATGCGTAAAATTAAACGTGATGACGAAGTGATTGTTGTCGCCGGACGTGACAAGGGCAAGCGCGGTAAAGTAGTTCGCGTATTGGCCGAAGATCGTTTGATCGTAAGCGGCATCAACATGATCAAGAAGCACCAAAAACCTAACCCACAATTGGGCGTTGCTGGTGGAATCGTTGAAAAAGAAGCTGCGATTCATGCTTCAAATGTTGCCATCTACAATCCGGCAACAAAGAAAGCTGACCGCGTAGGTTTCAAAGTGCTTGAGAATGGCGACAAAGTTCGCGTTTTCAAATCCAATGGCGAAACCCTAGGGGCGTAATGAAACATGGCTAGGTTAAAAGAGCTTTACGTTAAAGAACTCGCCCCTAAACTCAAAGCTGAGTTGGGCTTGGCAAATGTGATGGAAGTTCCACGCATTACCAAAATCACTCTGAATATGGGTGTTGGCGAAGCAACCGGCGACAAGAAAATTCTTGATAACGCCGTTAACGATCTGGTGAAAATTGCTGGTCAGAAAGTGGTTGTTACCAATGCGCGCAAATCCATTGCGGGTTTTAAAATCCGTGAAGATTGGCCAATTGGTTGCAAAGTAACTCTGCGTTCAGATCGTATGTACGAATTTTTAGACCGTTTGATTACTATCGCGATTCCGCGTATTCGCGATTTCCGCGGTATTAGTCCAAAGCAATTTGATGGACGCGGTAACTTTTCAATGGGTGTGACTGAACAAATTATTTTCCCGGAAATCGACTACGACAAAGTAGATCGTTTGCGTGGTTTGGATATTTGTATCACCACTACTGCTCGCACCGACGAAGAAGGTCGCGCGCTGTTGAAAGCATTTAACTTCCCTTTCAAAGGTTAAGGTGACGTCATGGCTAAGAAATCTATGATTGCACGCGAAGTTAAACGTGCAGAAACCGTGAAAAAATTTGCTGCCAAGCGCGCAGAATTGAAAGCGACTATCGTTAGCCCTTCATCTACTGAAGAGCAAGTATGGGAAGCGCAAATCAAACTGCAAAAAATGCCTCGCGATGCCAGCGCATCTCGTCAACGTAATCGTTGCCGTGTGACTGGTCGTCCTCATGGTGTTTACCGCAAATTCGGCCTGTGCCGTCACAAGTTGCGCGAAGCAGCCATGCGTGGTGATGTCCCCGGCTTGGTTAAGGCCAGCTGGTAAGCCTCGGCTTAATTTTAGGAGCAGAATCTGATGAGCATGCAAGATCCAATGGCAGATATGCTGACACGTATTCGCAACGCGCAAAACGTGGGTAAAGCAGCTGTAACCATGCCTTCTTCAAAATTGAAAGTAAGCGTGGCGAAAGTACTCTCTGATGAGGGTTACATTAATGGTTTTTCAATCAGTGAAGGCGCCAAGCAAGAGCTGACTGTTGACCTGAAATACTTTGAAGGCAAGCCAGTTATTGTAGAGCTTGACCGTGTAAGCCGTCCTGGCTTGCGTAATTATGCTGGTAAGGCGGCGCTGCCAACCGTTCGCGGTGGTTTGGGTATCGCAATTGTTTCTACCAGTAAAGGTGTAATGACTGATCGTGCTGCACGCGCCGCTGGCGTGGGTGGCGAAGTCCTCTGCACAGTATTCTAATTGGGAAATCGTCATGTCACGAGTTGCAAAAAGTCCGGTTGAAGTACCTGCTGCAGTGACTGTCACTCTTAACGGACAGTCTCTGTCCGTTAAAGGCAGCAAAGGTACATTGGCGCTGCAAGTTCACGCGAGCGTAGAAGTTAAGCACGATAACAACGTACTTACTTTTGCTCCGCGCGATGGTGCCAAGCAGTCAGATGCGCTAGCAGGCACTACCCGTGCGCTAGTTAATAACATGGTTCGCGGTGTTACCCAGGGCTTCGAAAAGAAGCTGACTCTGGTTGGCGTTGGTTATCGTGTTAAAGCAGAAGGCAATACTGTAAACCTGTCTGTGGGTCTTTCTCATCCGGTTAATTACGTTCTCCCTGCAGGCGTTACCGTAGAAACCCCAAGTCAGACCGAAATAGTACTGAAAGGCACTGATAAGCAATTGCTTGGCCAGGTCGCCGCTGAAATCCGTGCATATCGTGAGCCGGAGCCCTACAAAGGCAAAGGTATTCGTTATTCGGACGAAGTAGTACTTCGTAAAGAAGCTAAGAAGAAGTAGGGCTAGGATATGAGCGATAAGAAGCAAACCCGTCTTCGCCGTGCACGCCGTGCCCGCGCCAAGATTCGTGAATTAGGTGTTACGCGTTTATCTATCCATCGTACTCCGCGTCATATTTATGCACAGTTGATCTCTGGTGACGGTGCAAAAGTATTGGCAAGCGCTTCTACTCTGGACAAAGATTTACGCAGTGGCAAAACTGGCAACGCTGATGCAGCCAAAGCTGTCGGCGCTCTGATTGCAGAGCGCGCTAAAGCAGCTGGTGTTACTCAAGTCGCATTTGATCGCAGTGGTTTCAAATACCATGGCCGTGTCAAAGCACTTGCTGACGCTGCTCGTGAAGGCGGACTGGAATTCTAAAGGTGAGATATGGCATACGCTAAGAAAGAAGAAGACAACAACGAAGGCTTGCAAGAAAAATTAGTTCAAGTTAATCGTGTTGCTAAAACTGTTAAGGGTGGTCGTATCTTTCAATTTACTGCACTGACTGTTGTCGGTGATGGTAATGGCAAAGTTGGCTTTGGTCGCGGTAAGGCGCGCGAAGTGCCTATCGCAATTCAAAAAGCGATGGAAGCTGCACGTCGCAACATGATCAGTGTTGAGTTGAATGGCGATACCATTCAGTACCCAACCAAAGGTGCTCATGGTGCTTCAAAAGTTTACATGCAACCAGCTTCGCAAGGTACTGGCGTAATCGCAGGCGGTGCTATGCGCGCCGTGCTGGAAATCGCTGGTATTCAGAACGTTCTGTCCAAGTGCTACGGCTCTACCAATCCGGTTAACGTAGTTCGCGCCACTTTTAACGCATTGAAAGAAATGACTTCTCCGGAAGCAGTTGCTGCCAAACGCGGTAAAAGTGTTGAAGATATTCTGAACTAATCGACTTGGTCGATTACTAGAAGGCGGAATTCACCATGTCTAAGAAAATGATTAAAGTGACCCAGATCAAGAGCACTGCTCATCGTCTGGAGAGCCACAAGGCCTGCGTTAGAGGCCTTGGCTTGCGTCGCATCCGTCACACTGTTGAAGTAGAAGATACTCCCTCAGTTCGTGGCATGATTAACGTAGTTAACTATCTGGTTAAGGTAGAGGGAGAATAAGATGCGTCTGAATACCCTTAGCCCGGCACCGGGCAGTACTCATGCAAAAAAACGTGTTGGTCGCGGTATCGGTAGTGGTCTTGGCAAGACTGCCGGTCGTGGTCACAAAGGTTTGAAATCTCGCTCCGGCGGTTCTGTGAGACCAGGTTTTGAAGGCGGTCAAATGCCTTTGCAAATCCGTTTACCTAAATACGGTTTCACCTCCCGTATTGGTTTGGTTTCCGCAGAAATTCGCCTGTCAGAGTTGAATGCTGTTGAAGGTTCAATTGTTGATATCGAGACTCTGAAACAAGCAGGTTTGATTAGCTCTGTAATCAAACGTGTAAAGATTTTCGCTTCAGGCGAAGTCAAAAAAGCTGTCACTGTTAAGGGCCTATCAGTATCTAAAGGTGCGAAAACAGCGATTGAAGCCGCTGGCGGAACAGTAGAAGAGTAACGAGGCGCGAATGGCAACTCCAGGTAATCTGCCATTAGCAAATCAAAGAGGCTTGAGCGAGCTATGGGCTCGCTTACGCTTTTTGTTTCTGGCAATAGTGATTTATCGTATTGGTACTCACATACCAGTGCCAGGTTTAGATCCAGAGCGAATTGCAAATCTGTTTAATCAAAATCAAGGGACTATCTTAGGCATGTTTAACATGTTCTCTGGTGGAGCCTTGGAGCGGATGAGTATTCTCGCATTAGGTATCATGCCTTACATTTCTGCATCGATTATTATGCAGTTGCTAACGGCAGTTACTCCTTCATTGGAGCAATTGAAAAAAGAAGGTGATGCTGGTCGCCGTAAAATCAACCAGTACACCCGCTACTTCACGGTAGTTTTGGCAAGTGTTCAGGCGTTAGCGATGGCGGTAAGTTTTTCCTCCTATGCGTTTGGCGGAGAGCCTAGCTTTTCATACTACTTTATTGCAGTGGTTTCTTTGGTGACCGGTGCAGTATTTATGATGTGGTTAGGAGAGCAGGTTACCGAGCGTGGTATTGGTAATGGCATTTCCATGCTGATCTTTGCTGGTATTGTTGCCGGTATGCCCAGTGCGATAGGCCAAGCGTTTGAGAGTGCAAGACAAGGTGACCTTCATATAATTGCCCTGTTAATTGTCAGTATTCTTGCCATCGCTGTTATCTGGTTTGTAGTTCGTATTGAGCGTGGCCAACGCCGCATTACAATCAACTACGCCAAGCGTCAACAAGGTCGTCAAGGTTATGCTGCACAAAGTAGTCACCTGCCGTTAAAAATTAACATGGCTGGTGTAATTCCTGCGATTTTTGCCAGTAGTATTTTGTTATTCCCTGCATCGATTGCCCAATGGTTTGGGCAGGGTGGTGAGGGTGTAGTAAACGAAATGCTGCAGGAAATAGCGCTTAACCTTGGCCCAGGTCAGCCTCTTTATATTTTGTTTTTTGCTGGCCTAATAACGTTCTTCTGTTTCTTCTACACGGCATTAATGTTTAATCCGAAAGAAGTGGCGGATAACTTGAAAAAGTCGGGTGCTTACATCCCGGGTATTCGTCCCGGTGAGCATTCCGCTAAATATATTGATAGTGTTCTCACTCGCTTAACTGTGGTTGGTGCTATCTATATGTCGGCAGTTTGCTTGTTGCCTGAGTTCTTAGTAGTTGCCACTGGTGTGCCATTCTACTTGGGTGGAACGTCACTATTGATTGTAGTAGTTGTGGTGATGGATTTTATGTCTCAGGTCCAAGCACACTTGATGTCTCATCAATATGAATCATTGATGAAGAAGTCAAATTTGAAAGGATATGGTAGCGGTAACGCGCGCTAATCCGAGATATTGAGGTTGAATCATGAAAGTTCGTGCTTCTGTTAAAAAGATTTGTCGCAACTGCAAAATGGTACGTCGCAACGGTGTTCTGCGTGTAATCTGCAACGTTGAGCCACGCCACAAGCAGCGTCAAGGCTAATACTTAACTCTTCGGCGTCGAGATCCAGGCAGGTGCGCCACTCTGTGGTTCCCTGCCTGTTCTTTTGAGTGTCGATGATATTAAGTATTGCCAACTGGGGGTGTTGACTGTCGTCGGGTAAGAAATTGCCCGGCTATTGCTTTATGGTGTATTTGCGGCTATTCTGCGCGCCTTTTGTTCAGGGGCGAGGGTGGCGCTTACGCCGTCAACGCTGCAATTTATGTGTTACTGGAGTAATTTGAATGGCTCGTATTGCTGGTGTAAACATACCAGATAACAAACACGCCGTTATCTCATTGACTTATGTATATGGGATTGGCCGTACCACAGCCAAGCAAATCTGTGCTGCTACTGGCATTGCTGAAGATGTAAAAATCGGCACTTTGTCAGAAGACCAGATGGATGCTATTCGTGCTGAGGTTGCTAAGCGCACCGTAGAGGGTGACTTGCGTCGTGTAATATCTATGAATATTAAGCGCTTGATGGATTTGGGATGCTACCGTGGCCTGCGCCATCGCCGTGGCTTACCGCTTCGTGGTCAACGCACCAAAACGAACGCTCGTACCCGTAAAGGCCCACGTAAGCCTATTAAGAAGTAATTCTTGCTTACGACTTTCATTCACTTACGGTAACAAATTAGTAGGAAGAAATTGCTATGGCGAAGCCAAGTAATAAAACCACAGCCAAGAAAAAAGTTAAAAAGACGGTGATTGATGGCGTAGCGCACATCCACGCCTCTTTTAACAATACCATCGTGACTATCACTGATCGTCAAGGCAATGCACTTGCTTGGGCAACCTCCGGTGGTTCTGGTTTCCGTGGTTCACGTAAAAGTACTCCTTTTGCTGCTCAGGTCGCTGCTGAGCGTGCTGGTGAAGCGGCAAAAGAATATGGTTTGAAAAACCTCGACGTCGAAGTTAAGGGCCCAGGCCCAGGTCGCGAATCTGCTGTTCGTGCACTTAACAATGTTGGTTATAAAATCACTAACATTACTGACGTTACGCCGATTCCTCACAACGGCTGTCGTCCGCCGAAGAAACGTCGCGTATAAGGGGGAGTAGAAAATGGCTCGTTATATTGGACCTACATGTAAGCTGTCTCGCCGTGAAGGCACTGATCTTTTTCTGAAAAGTGGTGCGCGTGCGTTAGACTCAAAATGCAAAATTGAAACTGCTCCAGGCCAGCATGGCCAGCGTCGTGGTCGCTTGTCAGACTATGGTGTGCAGCTGCGGGAAAAGCAAAAAGTTCGTCGTATTTACGGCATCTTGGAAAAGCAATTCCGTGGTTATTACAAAGAAGCTGCTCGTCGTAAAGGCGCAAGCGGTGAAAACTTGTTGAAACTGCTGGAGTGCCGTCTGGATAACGTTGTGTACCGCATGGGTTTTGGTTCCACCCGCGCAGAATCACGTCAATTGGTATCGCACAAGGCAATTAGCGTTAACGGCAAAACTGTTAATGTTGCTTCTTTCCAAGTGGGTGCTGGTGATGTAGTTGCTGTGCGTGAAAAAGCCAAAAAGCAATTGCGTGTTCAAAACGCATTGAATTTGGCTGGTCAGCGCAGCAATGTTGAGTGGGTTGATGTAAATAGCGAGAAAAAAGAAGGCGTATTCAAGCGCGTTCCTGATCGCATTGATTTACCTGCTGACATCAACGAGAACCTCATCGTCGAGCTTTACTCCAAGTAAGGGACGAACCGCTAACAGGTGTGGCTATGCAGACTGCAGTAAACGAATTTTTAACTCCGCGTCATATCGATGTTTCAGAAAGTGGTCCAACCCGCGCTCGCGTGGTGTTGGAGCCTCTGGAGCGTGGCTTTGGACATACTTTAGGCAATGCATTGCGTCGTATTCTGCTTTCGTCAATGGCCGGTTGTGCCATTACTGAAGTGGAAATTGAAGGTGTATTGCACGAGTACAGCGCTATTGAAGGTGTTCGTGAGGATGTAATTGAAATCCTCCTTAATCTCAAAGGTGTTGCAGTAATTATGCACGGTAAGGATCATGCGGTTCTTACCCTAACCAAAAAAGGCCCAGGCGTTGTTACTGCTGCTGATATTCAAGTTGATCATGATGTGGAGATTAAAAATCCTGATCATATCATTGCGAATATCACCGGCAATACTGAATTGAAAATGCGCTTGACCATTGCTCGCGGTCGCGGTTATCAGCCAGCTGATAGTCGTCGTCGTGATGATGATGAAAGCCGTGCAATTGGTCGTTTGCAGTTGGATGCATCCTTCAGCCCGGTTAAGCGTTTGGCTTACAGTGTTGAAAGTGCTCGTGTTGAGCAACGTACTGACTTGGATAAGTTGATTTTAGATCTGGAAACCAACGGTACCATTGATCCTGAAGAAGCTATCCGTCGTGCAGCAACCATTCTGCAGCAACAGCTTGCTGTGTTTGTTGACCTCGAAGGTGAAAAACAATCAGCTCCAGAGCAAAAAGAAGAGGCTATTGATCCGATTCTCTTGCGCCCTGTTGATGACCTTGAGCTTACTGTTCGCTCGGCAAACTGCTTGAAAGCGGAAAATATTTACTACATTGGTGATTTGATTCAGCGCACTGAAGTTGAGCTGTTGAAAACACCAAACTTGGGTAAAAAATCTCTTACCGAAATCAAAGATGTACTAGCTTCGCGCGGTCTGTCGCTCGGTATGCGTCTGGAAAATTGGCCTCCAGCCAGTTTGAGAAACGACTAGAAACCATGAAATCATGGGCAAGTATCAGGTTATCGATATTTGCCCATGATTTTTTATTATTAGTTCGCCCGTGAACTCACTTCGGTGCGGGTGATTAACGAGATTGCTGTTAGCAATCCATTTTGAAGGAAATTTGCCATGCGTCATAAATTAACTGGTCGTCAATTAGGCCGTAATGCTTCTCACCGTAAAGCTATGTTCCGTAACATGGTTATTTCTTTGGTTGAGCATGAATTGATTAAAACTACTTTGCCAAAAGCAAAAGAGCTGCGTCGTTTTGCAGAACCTTTGATCACGTTGGCTAAAGTAGACAGCGTTGCTAACCGTCGTTTGGCATTCGCACGCTTGAACAACAAAGAAGCTGTAGGTAAGTTGTTCAGCCAACTTGGTCCACGTTATAACACTCGTCCAGGTGGCTACGTTCGTATTTTGAAATGTGGTTTCCGCTCTGGAGATAAAGCGCCAATGGCTTATGTTGAGTTGGTTGAGCGCCCACCTAAAGCTCTTGAAGCTGCTGTAGACGCAGAATAAGTCGTTACCGGTTCCAACAAAGAGGCCAAGCAGAGGTGCTTGGCCTTTTTTGTTTTTTCGGCTGAGGGTCCTAAATGATTTTTTGGTTGCCTGAAGCTATCTTTGTGTCTATTGGTAAATGTTTTTACATTGATGCCTATGGTCAATGTCGCACAAAACTTTCAGCAATTGCCGACTTTCTTGTGGACGGCAAATCGCTAAAATAGCAGTACAGGGATGCTAGTCAGGACAGGATGTGCTGATTAGAGGATTAAGTTTTAGGATGAGACTTATCCAGGAAGGTGAAGACAGAAGGCAGGATGCCGTCCGATCACGATGATCGGTTTGCCCACGCAGGAAGCAACGGGGCTTGCAGGAAGCAAAGCCCCTATTTTCCTTTTTGCTGCGCTAGGCTTTTTTTGCCTTGGTTGGTTTTGGCTTTCTAGTAGTTACCTTGAGCATAGGAGCAAGGAATCGTCCAGTGTGCGAATTTTCCAGTTGCGCGATATCTTCCGGTGTTCCCGTCGCAATAATTTGACCTCCACCACTGCCGCCTTCTGGCCCTAAATCTACCACCCAGTCTGCTGTTTTAATCACGTCCAAGTTATGTTCGATTACCACTACTGTATTGCCGTGATTGCGCAGACGATGTAGTACATTGAGTAGTTGTTGGATGTCGTAGAAATGCAAACCAGTGGTGGGCTCATCCAAGATATAAAGTGTTTTGCCTGTGTCGCGCTTGGACAATTCTTTCGCCAGTTTTACCCGCTGAGCTTCTCCGCCCGACAATGTCGTAGCCGATTGCCCCAAGCAAATATACGAAAGCCCAACGTCGATCAGGGTTTGTAATTTATTGGCGATGGCGGGTACTGCATCGAAAAAAGCTCGCGCATCTTCGATAGTCATTCCTAGCACTTCGTTGATATTTTTGCCTTTGTACTTCACATCCAGTGTTTCGCGGTTGTAGCGTTTGCCTTTGCAAACATCACAGGGCACATAGACATCAGGCAGGAAATGCATTTCTACTTTGGTGACCCCGTCGCCTTGGCAGGCTTCGCAGCGGCCGCCTTTGACGTTGAAACTGAAGCGACCAGGTTGATAGCCGCGCGAGCGTGATTCCTGGGTGCCGGCAAATAATTCGCGTATAGGTGTGAAAATACCGGTATAGGTCGCAGGATTGGAGCGCGGTGTGCGGCCTATAGGGCTTTGGTCGATATCTACGCACTTATCAAATAAGTCCATGCCTTCGATTGAGTCGTAAGGCGCAGGTGTGAGTGTGGTTGCTCCGTTTAGTGCAGTTGCTGCCAGTGGGTGCAAGGTCGCATTGATCAATGTCGATTTGCCTGAGCCAGACACGCCCGTTACACACGTCATTAACCCCACCGGGATTTCCAGCGTTACATTCTGCAGGTTATTACCTTTGGCTCCGAT
This sequence comes from Cellvibrio sp., assembly GCF_053579595.1. Lineage (NCBI taxonomy): Bacteria > Pseudomonadati > Pseudomonadota > Gammaproteobacteria > Cellvibrionales > Cellvibrionaceae > Cellvibrio > Cellvibrio sp. The sequence continues at coordinate 1,655 of NZ_JBRFPI010000046.1, read as the reverse complement.
GAGGCGCAGCATCTGCTTCTTATCGAACGGATGACGCTTCTCGGGAATGGCGATGGATTTTGCGCCGCTCAGGTACTGGCCGGTAATCGAATCTTTATTCGCCATGATGGCTTTTACATTGCCTTGCGCGATAACTTGTCCGCCGTGCACACCTGCCCCTGGGCCGATATCGATGACATGATCCGCTTGGCGAATTGCATCTTCGTCGTGTTCAACGACAATTACGGTATTGCCGATATCGCGCAGATGCGTAAGCGTTTTGAGCAAGCGTTCGTTGTCGCGTTGATGCAGTCCGATGGACGGCTCATCAAGGATGTACATAACGCCCACCAAGCCGGCGCCGATTTGGCTGGCTAGGCGAATACGCTGGGCTTCTCCGCCAGAAAGAGTTTCAGCGCTGCGGTTGAGTGTCAGGTAGTTCAAGCCGACATCCACCAAAAAGCGGAAGCGGTCGCGCAGTTCTTTGAGGATCTTATCCGCGATGCCAGCTTTGCGGCCAGTAAACGCCAGCTTCATATAGTAGTCGTAGGCATCGGCGACGGGCATTTCGGTGATTTTGGGCAGTGGGCGCTCATCGATAAACACATTGCGCGCTTCAATCCGCAAGCGTGTGCCTTCACATTCCGGGCAGGGCTGGCTGGATAAAAATTTGGTCAGGTCTTCGCGTACCGAGTTGGATTCGGTATCGCGATAGCGGCGCTCCATATTGGTCAGTACGCCTTCAAAACTGTGGCTGCGTTTGTACACATCGCCGCGATCATTGATGTAATTGAATTCAATAATTTCTTCGCCCGATCCGTAAAGCACCGCATCGCGCTGTTTGGCTTTGAGTTTTGCCCAAGGCGTATTCACATCAAACGCATAGTGTTTGGCGAGCGAGGCGAGCATATGGAAGTAGTAGACGTTACGTTTGTCCCAGCCGCGAATCGCACCTTCAGATAGGCTCAGCGCCGTATCCTGAATGACTTTGTCTTCATCAAAAAATTGATGTACGCCTAATCCGTCGCAAGTCGGGCAAGCGCCGGCGGGATTGTTAAAGGAGAAGAGGCGCGGTTCGAGTTCGGTGAGGCTGTAATCGCAAATCGGACAGGCGTGTTTGGACGAAAATAAGCGGTCAGGTGCTTCGCCATCCATATAATTAATACAGGCGATACCTTCCGATAAGTTCAACGCTGTCTCAAAAGATTCAGACAAGCGCAGCTTCAAATCTTCGCGCACCTTAAAGCGGTCGATAACCACCTCAACGGTGTGTTTCTTTTTCTTATCGAGCTTGGGTGTATCGTCCAGATCGCAAAGAATACCGTCGATGCGAGCGCGGATAAAACCATCGCGCTTGAGCTGTTCAAACACATGCAGGTGCTCGCCTTTGCGGTCGCGTATGACCGGCGCCAGCAGCATTAATTTAGTACCTTCAGGCAATGCCAGGGTTGTATCCACCATCTCGCTGATAGTTTGTGCGGTCAGGGGAACGCCGTGCTCCGGGCAGCGCGCTTCGCCCACGCGCGCGTAGAGCAGGCGCAAGTAATCATAGATTTCGGTGATGGTGCCGACGGTGGAGCGCGGGTTGTGCGATGTGGATTTTTGTTCGATGGAAATCGCCGGGCTCAAGCCTTCAACGTGATCGACATCGGGCTTTTCCATCATCGACAAAAACT